>JALZDU010000078.1 GCA_030862405.1 Actinomycetota bacterium
GCCTGGGACTGCTCATAACCCAGAGGGACCGATCAGCGAGATCAGGATGCCCGCGCCCAGAGTGTGGCACCGAGTACTGCCGTCCACACTGGCGCTGGCATGATCATCGTCAGCAAGTCGTCAGCGAAAGCGACGCGACCAGCACGCACCAGCCAATACATATCGGCACGTCGCGACAGCTCAGTGGCATGCAATGGCACTCGCCAATAAACGAACGCACAGCCGATCAGCGTTCACACAGAGGTGCTCGAAAGGGTCTCTGTCTCCTTGCACGTCTCGAGATTGTCCTACGCCGTCTCGCCACCACCCTTTGATGACGCCGCTGACCTTGATGACATTGTCAATGAACGCAGAAGCCGGTCGGCTGTGGGGAACGGGAGTGGAGTGCGGGAGTGAAGTCAGGTGGAGCCCACGGACCAGCCCCGCGCCAGGGCAGGCGGGAGGGAGCTGTTTATGGGTGACACGGTAGGGCGCTTTGCGGGGAGGCGCGCACAGAGTGTGTTCAAGTGAAGACGCTCTGTGGATGGAGTGGGTGGGGTGACAAATCCGGTGCCTTCTTTGATTACTTTGGTGACGGTGTAACCGACGCGCGGGATGAGTTGCGGGCTCTATCATGGTGTCGGCAGGTTCCTGTAGCTGGCTGCCCTGGTGACACTGTCGGCAGGCATATACCGGTTCGGGAGCCTGGCCTGCACAACGATCTGGTTTGGCTGTTAGGTCGATCCAGAGGGGGCCTGGATGAACGTTCGCTGGGTGCGTTCCAATGCGGACTTACTGGCCCTTCTGGTGATCGCGATGGTCGTTGTTGGTGTGCTGGCTGTTCTGGTGGCACGCCAACAGCAGGACCAGGCCACAGATAATGGCCAGGTGCATCTGCAGAGCGGTCCCGCGGCGGGCGCCTCGTCAAGGGCAGACACGCCTGATCCGGCTAACGTATTGACCAAGCCTGACGCACCTTCTCCCGCCGGCACCGAGGACTCTGCTCGGGTGCAGGCACCGGCCCAGGGTCAGACGTCGGAGTCCGCGGACCGGCCGGGCACGTCTGATAGGTCCTCGGGTGAGGTCGCCGAGGACTCTGCTCGGGTGGAGGCACCGGCCCAGGATCAGGCGTCGGAGTCCGCGGACCGGCCGGGCACGTCGGACAGCTCGTCGGTCGAGGTCGCCGAGGACTCTGCTCGGGAAGAGGCACCGGCCCAGGACCAGACATCGGAGTCCGCAGACCGGTCAGCCACGTCCGAACGATCGACCGACTCTAAGCAACCTCGTAATCTAGACGCCGAGGGAACGCCCTGCCGTCAGGCGACCATGATCAGCTCCGTGTTGCGAGTGTGCTGATTGATGATGATCAGTTTGGCCAGGGATCATGAGGTCGCTGCGTCGATCCGCACATAGTTGCACATTGAAAGCTGCCCGAGCCCCGGTCACAGATGGTCATCGTCAGCGAGCCGTCAGCGGAAGTGGCGCGACGAGTCCGCAAGGGCCGATCCACACGAGCACGTAGGGCAAAAATCAGCGACACAAAGCGATGCTCCCCAGCAACCCCACGCATCCGTGGGCGGCTCCGGTACACATTGGGCAAAAGCCGTGCCACCCAACGCCACCCGCTGCCCCGTTGAGGAGCCTGGTCGTAAAGCACCTGACTCGGAATCAGGTGCTCGGCGAGCGGCTCCTGCACGGGTCGACCAACACCACATCGGACGGCAAGGGTCATCATATTGCGGTGAGTGGTGATGACGCACGTATCGGGGCAGCGCTCGACCGCGTCACCGGGAACCTCATCAACACCCTGGCCACTTCGTGGCTCCTTACCCAAGGCGTGGGATCCACTGAGGCCACCGCGATGGGCGCCGTAGCGGGACCTCTTGGTGAGGAAGTGTCGTTCGCACTTCGCAAGGTTGCGATCAAGAAGATCACTGGCATGGTTCGTTTGCTCGAAGGAGGCGCCGAGAGCCAAGATGTCAGCACGGATGATCTCCTTGAAGCTGCAGTGTCAGATCCCAGCAAGCTAGAGCTGCTTGGGCGGGCTATGGACGCTGCCGCGAGGGCCACTTCGATGAACGTGATCGATACGCTAGCGCGAGCATTCGCTACCGGAGTGCTTGCTGAAGACTGTGCAGCCGTAGATGAAACGTTTCTGGTTATCGATGCGCTGGGCCAAATCGACGCTCCACACCTTCGTCTACTCGCAATCCTTAGCCAGAATGCACCGCATACGGATCTTCGTGAAGATATAGCGGATGAGTTACGGTATGCATGGACAGTAGAGCAAATTTTGGTCACTGACCCGGGTCTATCCACGGTCGTCGATGCTTTGATTGCCAAGCTCCGGAGTTTAGGCGTTATCCGCGATGATGGTCAGGGACGCTTGGACTACAAGCCGTATTGGTGCCTGACAGGGTTCGGGCATGCCTGTCACGCCGCACTCATCAAGCGAGGCGCCCGGCCTTCAGGCGCAGCCGTCTGAAAGCTGAAGTTGTACAGCGGTCCGAGAATCGATAGTTCTAAGGTTTTGAACCGCTGTCGGCCGCCCGTATACCGAGATCAAGTCCAGCCGCGCGGGCGCACAGCTCGGCGGAGGGCCGGTTACAGCGATTGGTCTCGCCGATGGGCACCGACGGGAAGGAAGTCTTCCAGATCCGTGCCCTCCGTGTGCCCTACCTGAGAGGTACCTGTGGTCCTTCACGGTCAATCATGGCGAACCGAAACCGCTGCTCAGCAACTCTGTCCTGCCCGAGTCATGTTGTTCCCAAGCTCCCAGCCAAAGGGTCGTCGATGGCCTCAGCTCCGGGATACCAGCAGTGATCATCTTTTCCTGTTAGGGAACACCCAGTCAGTCAGCTCCCTGGCCTATAAAATACTTCTGGACTGTATTTGATATAGTGAGAGCCCAAAATTAAGTCACAAAGACCCGACAGGGCGATCGTGCGAGTGCACAGCGCGCTGCACGTGCATATGCGGCAGTAAAGTGCCGTGCGATACAACGGTTGACAGAAACTTGACAGGCGGTTAGCCTCTCCGCCCACACGGAGAAATGGAGACGACTGGCCGTGCGCAAGGAAAGCCATCTGTCGCCCGGGTGGATTATTCGATGAGCTATTCCAAACCGGTCGATCAAACGGCTGCAGTCGTCGCTGTTGCGCTGGCTGAGCTCGGCGTGCGTCCCGAGGATCGGGTGCTAATCATGCTGCCTGACGGGCCTGGCTTCGCCGAGGCTTTCGCTGGCACGATCGCACAAGGAGCGGTGCCACTGCCAGTGAATCCACTGCTACCGGTACACGACATTGTGGCAGTCGCGGCTGAGGCAGGTGCCCAGCTCGTGCTGGCTTCGGCGGATCAGGTTCCTAAGCTAGCCGACCTGGCAGCTGAGCCGTCGGTACTAATCGATGGACCACGAGGGGCCTGGGCAGCCACGCTGCGACTGCAATTAAGTGAGGAGCTTTCAAGCCAATGATGTGATACGCCGTCATACGTTTTGAACCGGTAGTGCGGCGACGGCATCGTCGTCATCGTCTGTCGATCATCAACAGTAGTCCCACGTCACCCAAGCCACTCCTGGAGCGCCACACCACAGGGTGCGGCCCCGGCCTCATTCAAAGTGATTACGCATGAGCCGTTGGCGTTGGGGGTCGAGCTTGGAGGCTGCTGTCGCGCCTGGTTACAACGAGCTTCACCCGGCGTGCCGCCATGTGTCTAGTAGGTGGTGGGGATGGCGCGTCGGTTGCTGCCGTTCATCGGGTGTTCCAGTGGGGCTTCCAGCGGGCGCAGACGGGTGCAGCCGGCCAAGTGTTGTGCACAGAAGGTAGGCTATGTCTTTCCTGGAGAAACCCGCCGGGCACCTCCCCCCTTGATCTGGCGGCCCGCGCTGCAGCGGGATGACTCAGGTTCCGCTGCGGCGCGGTATCCCGATCCTGACGGCACCCTCTGTTGGCGTGCGGCCTTCGTTAAAGCACTAAGCGCCTAGCCCGACTTATGCGCGAGCGAACGGCGGTGCGCGCGTAGCCAGCGCTGCAACCGGCGCTAATCGGAGCCAACAGTTCCACGCGGCGACGCGGCCTGCGCTGGCTACGCCAGCCACCACAGCAGCGCCAGTGCAGCCATCGACACGATCGCCACCAGAAGCATCAGAACCCGACACAGCATTCCCGCCGGGTCCGATTCTCCGGGACGCACACTTAGGTCCTGGCGAAGGTGCAGAGCAGTAGTGGCCATGGGACTGACAGTAGGAAGAAGGTGGTTATCGCCCTGCCTACCTTCGGTTAGCCGCAGGTAAAAATCCATTGCGAACCGGTCGAGACCGTCGCAGCCACAACCGATGGGCAGCGCCACCCGAGCAGCACGCCAGTGCCCGTCGGTGAGGACATCGGAGATAGTGCAGTAGTGCCCTTGCAGCACGGTCTGGGCGAGCTCGACGGCCAACGGCAGCAACACCGCGAAGGTCACCTTGGGTCATATCCGGCCCGTTGCACACTTCTGGTCGTCCCAGCTGGCTCTGCCCCACCGCCGGCAACACCCATCGCCCGTTCAAAGTTGGTGTAGGCCGGTGAGCACCCGTTGCATCAGGGCAACGTCGGATGCGGCGTCAGCGGAGCCCACCGTGCGGTGTACCGCGACGCTGCCCGCTGCGGCCAGGTCTCCCAGCACCACTCGGGCCACGCCCAGGGGCACCTTGAGTAAGGCGGCCAGCTCGGCGACCGAATGCGGCGTGGCGCAGAGCCCGAGAATCGTGCGGTGTTCTGTAGGGGCCGCAGGGTCGGCTGGGCGACCAGTCGCCGAAACCAGGGTCTCCACCGCGAGGTTGACAGGCGATGTGGTCCGTCCCCCGGTCCAAAAGTAAGGCCGCACCAACTCACAGGCCTCCTTGGATCTGTCCCAGTCAGCCCGATGGACCCAGTCAGGCTCGGGCACCGACCGTGTGACATCCAGCTGCGGGACGGCCTGCTGCTGACCGGATGGGCGCGCTACGCCGGTGGCGTCCTCTGCCTGCTGCTCGGGGTCCTGCTCTTGAACCGGGAGGAGCTGGTGCAGCAGCTCACCCCCGGCGTCTCGCCAACGGTTCAAGATAGACGGCAACCGGACACCGGTCAGGCCGGCGGCCTCGCCTGCGCGGTGGTGTCGGGTCGCAACGGCATCGTCCTTGTCCGGCGGCTGGACTGCCGCCCGGCTACGACGTCCCGCCGCGCCGCCGAATCGGGCACCGGTCAGGCCGACCACCGGACCGTCGAGATGTCGTGGGCCCCGCGAGTTGTGATCCACTTCTTCCACGGGCGGGCAGAGTAGGAGCCCCTTACAAACACCCCGTGACGGCGGTGTAACGCCGCGGTGACTTATGTTTCCGACTGATAAATCGCTGAACTGACAGCGGCATGCTCAGGCGCCGTTGAGCTCCCGCAGACGCCCTGGCCGTGCGCTCCCTGCCACGCTGCGAGGGTCTTGGGCTCGGGGACGGTCACGCGCACCGCTAGCGGCTTGGCGGTCAGTGCCCGCACTTCGAAGTCAGTGCCGGGAATGCGGGTCCAGGTGTACGGGATGCTGGCCCAGGGAGCCGCGTGGTCGGGCTACGCACTG
>JALZDU010000130.1 GCA_030862405.1 Actinomycetota bacterium
GTCACAGCGCGGGGCTTCGCGCCGGCTAGTCGCGGTGAGACGCCAGTCGCTTAAGGACAGGTGCTGGCTAGCGTTTCTCCGCGGCCTGGTGATCCGGGGTGCTGATTGGAGTCAGTCACCTTTGATATTCATGCCGGGCGGGTTGCTGCGATTCGCGCTAGGAGCCCGGCAGCTCGGCGCTGCCGCCACATCAATGACCTGGCAACCTCACGCGGGTGAGGTTGCCAGGTAGTTACTCCGAGTAAGTCCCAGGAGACTGACTGCTGCTTCTCGCCAGGACCGGGACCTCGTGTTGGTCCGCCAGGACCTCCTGGAGCTCATGGAGCTCTCGCACGCGTTTGGCTATCCGCCGGTACTCGCGGTCGACGGCTTGAGTATGCAACCCCGATCCGATCAACACGCCGAAGGCAAACAGCAAGGCTGCCAGCAGCAAGACGACGTTGGTCATCTCCACCACCTCCTCGGCCCACTGTATACGTATAACGTATACGTAGACAAGCGTGCGAGCTGGGCTGTGCATCGGCGGTGGCGTGGGCCGCGGCGGTGAGCAGGAGGCAGACTGGACGGAGGACTTCTGACGGCAGCCGAGGCTTCTCATTGTGATCTTGGTGCAGACGACCGGAACTCAGGGATCACTACTGGCAGGAGCGGGGAACGGGCTTACCCGTACAACAGTGGTGTTGACGTATACGTTATACGTTGATAGGCTGCTTCACGATCAGCATGCACGCCTGCAACGGGCATCTTCGACCAGGCAGAGGGAGATCCATGGCCAGCGAGTCGTCTCCCATCAGTTTCCGCGTCCCAGCTGATGAGCGATCCCTGCTGGAGGTGGTCGCCCGGCACCAGGGACAGACACTGTCGGCGTTCGTCCGAGACGCGGTGATCCGCGTCGCCCAAGGCCTGGTCGACGAGTATGGGGCCGAGGCGATATTCAAGACGTTCGAGACCACGGAGACTCAACGCGCTGAAGAGACCAGAGCGAGGGTAAATGAGTTTCGCTCCCGTCTGCTCTCCCAGTACCGTGGCTCCTCTGGCTGAATCTTGCAGCGCCCGGAGGCGATAATGATCGACAGCGGCGAAGCCGAGTCCCGCGCAGTCGCGGGAGCGGTCCGGGGCGCTATGGGTCAGGCTCGCCTCGACGCGGGTGTGAACATCACCGGCCTGCTAGTCGACATCGGCAGCGCCGAAAGCGTGGACTACCGCCAACACTTCATGTGCTGGCAGCTCACCAGAGTTCTTCGCCCTTCTCTGACCGAGAAGGTGCCACCTGCGGTGGTTCACAGCGTGGTTAAGCAGG
This sequence comes from Actinomycetota bacterium, assembly GCA_030862405.1. GTDB lineage: Bacteria > Actinomycetota > Actinomycetes > Mycobacteriales > Pseudonocardiaceae. The sequence continues at coordinate 1,301 of JALZDU010000130.1, forward strand.
ATACGGCGCAGTGGCGCACCATCCTCCCGAGTTATGGGGAGAAGTCTGCGTGGTCACCACCGTCGGACCTGTCTTCTATGCCATTGCGCGGCGAAGGCCCAGCAGCTCCCGCCAGCGACGGTGACAAAACTGGCGTGGGCGGCCACACTGCAGGAGCAGGACTCCCGCATCCACAATCGGATCGGGCAACGTCCGATACCCAAAGGTGTGGGTACCAACGTGACCGCAGTGTTCCTCGTGGGTTCGCTGACACGACGAACGTGTCACCCCGTCAGGAACTGTGCTGCACCACGCAACGCGCCTGTGTCTAGGAGTTTGCCACTATAAGGGAACCAAAGACTCACCGCAGCCTGGTGATGCTGCCATCACCGCCAGCGTGCCGGGCGGCAACCACAACCTGATGCTTAAACCTCGTCAGCGAGTCAGCGTTGGCTTGACTGTTACAGTACTTCACCAAGTGATCAAGGGCTCGTAACAGGTCCGCGGCAAGAGCCACAACAATATCGTTGGTGGTCTCAACACCAGGCTTAGCCACCCATCGCAAAGCCTGAATCTTCCGCATCGTGATAGCAGCAATGTCAACAGTATTCGTCAAGCACGACTCCGCGGCATCCACATGATGCAATGCGAGTTCGTAGGTATCGGGGACCTGAAATTCCTCTTTGAGCGTCCTGAACACCACTGAGGCCCCAGCGTAGAGATTGACCAGCTCTGGCGGTTTAGCACGATCTTCCTCAGTAATCATCGTTCTCAACGCCCGATTTCCTGTGACTCGACGGCTGACTCGAGGCCGACGGTCACAACGTGCATCGGCGCAGACCTCACATCATCAACACCGAGTTACAAGATTCCCCGACTGCCCTCTTACCCGCACCGTACCCGGCCAGACCCTGCCTCTCCACCGGGGTCTACCGCCCAAGTTCGGTTCTTCTCGGCACCCCCAAGCGAGCATCGATTCAGTGGTGACACCCGCAAGGATGGTTGGGCGCTGGTGCGGTGGCCCCATAGCGCGCGCCAGTACCCCTCAATCAACCTCGCCTGCCTCCCCCTCGCACGGTGCCCTTGTGTACCGACCGAACGTAGA
>JALZDU010000144.1 GCA_030862405.1 Actinomycetota bacterium
AAGCAGACGTGCTTGACGTCAACTTCTTCGACGAGCTCCGCATCGGCCTCGCGACCGCAGAGGACATCCGCCAGTGGTCCTTCGGCGAGGTGAAGAAGCCGGAGACCATCAATTATCGTACGCTCAAACCGGAGAAGGACGGGCTCTTCTGCGAGAAGATCTTCGGCCCCACTCGGGACTGGGAATGCTATTGCGGTAAGTACAAGCGTGTGCGTTTCAAGGGAATCATCTGCGAGCGCTGCGGTGTCGAGGTTACCCGCGCCAAGGTGCGCCGCGAGCGGATGGGCCACATCGAGCTGGCGGCACCGGTAACCCACATCTGGTACTTCAAGGGTGTCCCGAGCAGGCTGGGCTACCTGCTCGACCTTGCTCCCAAGGATCTTGAGAAGATCATTTACTTCGCCGCCTACGCCATCACGGCGGTGAACTCGCAGGAGCGGCACAACGATCTCCCTACCCTGGAGAGCGAGATCGGTGTTCAGCGTAAGCGGCTGGAGGACCGCCGCGATGCTGACATCGAGGCACGTGCGCAGAAGCTCGAGGCTGACCTCGCCGAACTGGAGGCCGAAGGCGCCAAGAGCGACGTGCGGCGCAAGGTCAAGGAGGGCGGCGAGCGCGAGATGCGCCAGCTGCGTGACCGTGCCCAGCGCGAGATCGACCGGCTCGAGGAGATCTGGGAAACATTCACAAAGCTCGACGTCGGCCAGCTCATCGTGGACGAACTGCTCTACCGCGAGCTCTACGACCGCTACGGTGACTACTTCACCGGAGCCATGGGTGCCGAAGCGATCCAGAAGCTGATGGAGAACTTCGACATCGACGCCGAATCGGATAATCTGCGCGAGACCATTCGTACCGGCAAAGGTCAGAAGAAGCTGCGTGCGCTCAAACGTCTCAAGGTCGTCGCAGCTTTCCAAGCCACCCGCAACAACCCGATGGGCATGGTCTTGGACTGCGTTCCGGTGATCCCGCCGGATCTGCGTCCCATGGTGCAGCTCGACGGTGGCCGATTCGCCACCTCCGACCTCAATGATCTCTATCGCCGGGTGATCAACCGGAACAACCGGCTCAAGCGGCTCATCGATCTGGGCGCACCGGAGATCATCGTCAACAATGAGAAGCGGATGCTGCAGGAGGCCGTCGACGCTCTGTTCGACAATGGCCGGCGCGGCCGTCCGGTGACCGGACCAGGAAACCGTCCGCTGAAGTCGTTGTCGGATCTGCTCAAGGGCAAGCAGGGACGGTTCCGGCAGAACCTGCTCGGCAAGCGAGTCGACTACTCAGGCCGTTCGGTCATCGTGGTCGGGCCTCAGCTGAAACTGCACCAGTGTGGTCTGCCCAAGCAGATGGCGCTGGAGCTGTTCAAGCCGTTCGTGATGAAGCGTCTGGTGGATCTCAACCACGCGCAGAACATCAAGTCCGCCAAGCGGATGGTGGAGCGGCAGCGTCCGCAGGTGTGGGATGTCCTCGAGGAGGTCATCACCGAACACCCGGTGCTGTTGAACCGGGCGCCGACCCTGCACCGGCTGGGTATCCAGGCCTTCGAACCCCAGCTGGTCGAGGGCAAGGCGATCCAGCTGCACCCGTTGGTCTGCGAGGCGTTCAACGCCGACTTTGACGGTGACCAGATGGCGGTGCATTTGCCGCTGTCAGCCGAGGCGCAGGCCGAGGCTCGGATTCTGATGCTGTCCAGTAACAACATCCTGTCCCCGGCTTCAGGTCGTCCGCTGGCGATGCCGCGGCTGGACATGGTCACCGGGTTGTACCACCTCACGAAGCTCCGCGAGGGGGACCAGGGTGAGGGCAGCTCGTTCGCCTCACCTGCCGAGGCATTGATGGCGCTGGACCGCGGCACCATCGGGCTGCAGGCCAAGGTCCGGGTCCGGCTGCGCAACGTGGTACCGCCGCTGGCGGAGCAGTCCCGCCTGCGGGAGACCCAGGGCTGGGAGCCGGGAGCGGCGTGGATTGCGGACACCACCGTGGGTCGAGTGCTGTTCAACGACCTGTTGCCCGAGGACTACCCCTACGTCAACGATGTGCTTCCTAAGAAGCGGCAGGCTGCGATCGTCAACGATCTCGCCGAGCGCTACCCGATGGTCGCCGTCGCCCAGACGCTGGACAAGCTCAAGGACGCCGGCTTTTACTGGGCCACTCGCTCCGGTGTGACCTTGGCCAGCGCAGACGTGGTGGTGCCGGCCGCGAAGCAGGAGATCCTCGACCAGTACGAGACCAAGGCTGATCAGGTGGAGAAGCGCTACCAGCGTGGTGTGCTCTCCCGGGACGAGCGTAACGGCGAGCTGGTGAAGATCTGGTCTCAGGCCACTGACGAGGTTGCCAAGGCGATGGAGGCCAACTTCCCGGAGGACAACCCGGTCTTCACGATCGTGTCCTCCGGCGCGGCCGGGAACATGACTCAGGTCCGGTCCTTGGCCGGCATGCGCGGCCTAGTCTCCAACCCCAAGGGTGAGTACATCCCGCGCCCGATCAAGGCCAATTTCCGCGAGGGCTTGAGCGTGCTGGAGTACTTCATCGCCACCCACGGTGCCCGAAAGGGGCTGGCCGATACTGCGCTGCGGACCGCCGACTCCGGGTATCTGACCCGTCGATTGGTTGACGTCTCGCAGGACGTCATCGTGCGGGAGAACGACTGCGGTACCGAGCGCGGGATTCAGATGCCGGTCGCTGAGCCCGGACCGGACGGCGCCCTGATGCGCCACCGTTACGTGCAGACCAGCCTGTACGCCCGCTGCACCGCAGAGGACGTGCTGGATGACTCCGGCTCAACGATCCTGCCGCGGGGTGCCGACCTGGGCGATGTCGCGATCGAGACGCTGCTCTCGGCCGGCGTCTTGCGGGTCAAAGTGCGCTCTGTGCTGACCTGCGAGGCGGCTAATGGGGTGTGTGCGGTGTGCTACGGCCGCTCCATGGCCACCGGCAAGCTCGTTGATGTGGGTGAGGCGGTCGGCATTGTGGCCGCGCAGTCCATCGGTGAGCCCGGTACCCAGCTGACCATGCGCACCTTCCACCAGGGTGGGATCGCTGGTGAGGACATCACCACCGGTCTGCCCAGGGTGCAGGAGTTGTTCGAGGCCCGGGTGCCCAAGGGCATGGCGCCGATCGCCGATGCCGACGGTCGGGTGCGCATCGAGGACGGCGAGAAGTTCTGGAAGGTCACCATCATTCCCGAGGACGGGAGTGAGGAGATCGTCTACGACAAGCTGTCCAAGCGGCAGCGTCTTGCGGTGATCACCGTCGATGGCACCGAGCGCCCGGTGGCCGATGGCGACCACGTGACCGTTGGTCAGAAGCTGCTTGAGGGTGTGGTGGACCCGCATGAGGTCCTGCGCGTGATGGGCCCACGGGAGGTGCAGCTCCACCTGGTTCGCGAGGTCCAGCAGGTGTACCGGTCGCAGGGTGTGGATATCCACGACAAGCACATCGAGGTCATCGTCCGGCAGATGCTGCGTCGGGTGACGATCATCGATTCGGGCGCTACCGAGTTCCTGCCCGGTGGGCTGGCCGAGCGTGGAGAATTCGAGTCGGAGAACCGTCGGGTGGTCGCCGAGGGTGCTGAGCCTGCCTCGGGCCGTCCGGTGCTGATGGGGATCACCAAGGCGTCGCTGGCCACCGAGTCGTGGCTGTTTTTTTTTTATTTTAAGGAGACCACCTAGATCTTCACCGATGCGGCGATCCAGGGCAAGAGTGACAAGCTGCTCGGGCTCAAGGAGAATGTGATCATCGGCAAGTTGATCCCGGCTGGCACCGGGATCAACCGGTACCGCAACATCGAGGTGCAGCCGACCGAGGAGGCACGGGCCGCGGCGTATGCGATCCCGTCCTACGACGACGGCTACTACTCGCCCGACGTGTTCGGCACCGGGACCGGAGCAGCTGTCCCCTTGGACGACTACGAC
>JALZDU010000145.1 GCA_030862405.1 Actinomycetota bacterium
GGGACGTCGGTGACATCCAGCTGTCCCGCGAGCCCCGCGTGCAGTTGCTGCTGCGCTTCCACGCCTGCCATGTGCTGCAGGTGTGCTCGCGGCACACCGCCCGGCACGACGCGGGCGTTCCGGCTCGGGGGCTCAATGGTGAGGCCTACCGCGGGCATGTGTTCTGGGACGAGCTGTATGTCTATCCCTACCTCAACTTCCGGCTGCCCGAGATCACGCGGGGGCTGTTGATGTACCGCTACCGCCGCCTTGCCGAGGCGCGGGCCGCGGCGCGGGAGGCCGGCTACCGGGGCGCGATGTTCCCGTGGCAAAGCGGCAGCGACGGTTCCGAAGAGACGCAGGTTGTGCACCTCAACCCGCTGTCCGGGCAATGGGATCCCGACCACAGCCATCACCAGCGCCACGTCAACGCGGCGATCTTCTACAACGTCTGGCAGTACTACCAAGCCACTGATGACCTGGCGTTTCTCCGCGACTACGGCGCCGAGCTCATGCTCGAGATCGCACGCTTTTGGGCTTCGATCGCGCACTACAACCCCGAGCGCGACCGCTACGAAATCCACGGGGTGATGGGTCCCGACGAGTTCCACGAGCGTTATCCCGGCGCCGAGGAAGGTGGGCTGCGCAACAACGCCTACACCAACCTGATGGTGGCTTGGGTCGCCGACACTGCGCCGCGGGTGCTCGACCTGCTGCCGGGGAGCCGTCGCGCTGCACTGCGGGTGCGCCTTGGGCTGACCGATGACGAGCTGCGCACGTGGGACGAGATGAGCCGCAAGATGTTCGTCCCGTTCCATGCAGATCGCATCATCAGCCAGTTCGAGGGCTACGCCGATCTTGAGGAGTTGGACTGGGAGCGCTACCGCGCCGAGCACCCCAACATCGGGCGCCTGGATCGCATTCTCAAGGCCGAAGGTGACGACCCCAACCGCTACCAGCTGGCCAAGCAAGCCGATGCGGTGATGCTGTTCTTCCTGTTCTCCGCTGACGAACTGCGCGCGCTGCTCGAAAGACTCGGGTACGACTATGACCCCGACCTCGCGCGGCGAACCATCGACTACTACGACCAGCGCACCTCCCACGGCTCAACCTTGAGCCTGGTCACGTACGCCGCAGTGCTCGGCGGCCTGGATCCGGAGAGCTCGTGGACGCGCTTCCTCGTTGCGCTTGAGAGCGACGTGGGCGACGTGCAGGGCGGCACCACCAAAGAGGGCATCCACATGGGCGTCATGTCCGGCACACTGGATCTCGTTCAGCGCGGCTACGTCGGCGTCAGCGTGCGTGATGGGATCCTACATTTCGAGCCGACGCTCACCGACCGGCTCGACGGACTCACGTTCCCGATGCAGTTCCGCGGTACGGCGATCAAGGTCGGTATCTCCGGCGATGAGCTGACGGTGCACGTCTTGGCCGAGGGCTTCACCCGGCCGGTCCGGATCGGCATCGGCAACGAGGTACGAGAGCTGGCCGCCGGTGAGAAGTGGATAGCGCCGCTGCGCCGACAGCGTGATCGTCTGGACGACTCAGACCGCACCGGGGAAGGGAACGATCGTGCCGACACGAGGCTTTGAGGGAGCGATCTTCGACGTGGACGGCGTGCTGGTCGACTCCCCGCACGAGCGGGCGTGGAAGGACTCGCTGCGTGAGCTGATGGAGAACGACTGGGCTGACATCGCGAGCCAGACGTCGTGGTCTGAGGAGCGCTTCACGCCGCAGGTCTACCAGCAGGTGATGTCAGGTAAGCCTCGAATGAGCGGGGCGCTGGCGGGCCTGGAGTACTTCGATGTTCCCGACGCCGCCGAGCGAGTGGAGACCTACGCCGCGAACAAGCAGACCATGGTGATCAAGCTGATTGAGGCCGGTGAGTTCGAGGCCTACCCCGACGCGTTGCGTTTCGTGCTGGCCGTGCGCGAAGCGGGAATCCCGATAGCCGCGGCGTCGTCGTCGAAAAACGCTGGACTGTTCCTCCGCCAAATCCAGCTCGACACCTTCGCCGCGGAGCAGGGTCTGCAGTACGACTTCCTGCGGCCCGGTCTGAGCCTGCTGGAGTTTTTCGACGTCGATATCTCTGGACGCGACTTCGCCCAGGGCAAACCGCATCCGGAGATCTTCCTGACCGCAGCCGCCGAGCTGGGCGTCGCCCCCGAGCACTGCTTTGTGGTGGAGGACGCAGCCAGCGGCGTGCAGGCGGCCAAGGCCGGTGGCATGGCGGCGTTGGGTCTGGCCCGAGCCGACGACCAGGAGCTCCTTGCGGCCGCGAACGCCGATCTTGTCGTCACATCGCTGGATGTGGTCGACATCGCAGGCCTGGGCGAACATCAGCTGCGCCGTCGAACGTCATGAGCAGCTCGATCCAGCCGATCACTGGCACATCGCAGGTGGATCAGCCACCGCACCCTCGGCGCACACCCTGATCTCAACGTAGGAACCCGCGGTGAACATGAGGTCGCCGCAGTTTGAGGTGGTGTGATGGGCGAATGGTGGCGGGACGCGGTCGTCTATGAGATTTACCCGCGCTCGTTCGCGGACAGCGACGGTGATGGTGTGGGTGACCTGGCACAGCGATTACTGCGACGTCGGTCCCCTGTTCGGTCACCTGCCGGCGTTCGACGAGATGCTGCATGTCGCGCACAGTCACCAATTGCGGGTGATCGTCGCAGAAGGCGGACCCGGCTTCCCCGCTGCGCCTGTGCCGAGCGGCGCTGGTCCTGCGCCGCCGGCTGCACACTCAGGGCGTTCTGTCCGCAGACGACGCCGTGGGCGTCGACCTTGAGCCCAACGGGCGACTGGAGGTGCGCAGGGGCACGGTGATCACCCTCGTCTTGGCAATGGGAAACACACCAGTACGCCTACCGCCGGGCCAGCTCCTACTAGCCAGCACCCCGCTCGCGACCGACACGCTACCCCCGGACACCACCGCATGGCTGCGCTCCTGAGGCCAAACCGAATGTTCGATCAGGACATCGAGGCCCACAGCCACGTGCTGGTGGTCTCGACACGGCCAACCGCGATCTGGTCGCCAACATGGACCCGGACAGGCTCGGCCTCAACCGTCCATCCTGGACCTCTAGCTGAGGCGATCTGCGAAGCAGCAGTGTCCGCCTCGGCCAACGACCGGGCGTCCGGCGAGCCGTGCATGCAACGCCGAGCGCGGCGTGGTGACTCGAGTGAGTAGAGCAACCACGTCGACAGTCGAGCGTCTTACTCGGCATCAGGTCGGGAACTCTTCAAAGGAGAACTAGTTGTCTACTCGCAAGGTGATGAGCGTGCTGGCCGGGTCGGCCGCATTGGTCGTAGCGCTGTCTGTCCCAGCACTGGCCGGATCGGAAGATCTTCCAGCGGCTCCGTCATCGGCTCCGCTGAGTGCGGCGTACAACGAGCCTAACGCTGTTTCGCTACCCATTTTAGGCGACGATGACGAGGACAATTCCGACGACAAGGATAAGTCCGACAAGGGCGATCACGGCAAATCAGACAAGGATCACTCCGACAAGGGTGACCACGGCAAGTCGGACAAGGATCACTCCGACAAGGGCGATCACGGCAAGTCAGAAAAGAAGCCGGCACCGAAGCCCGAGACTGTCGAGGGAGACCTGCCCGTCACGCACTGAGTCCCGATAGCCCCTCTCCTTAGCCCCCGGCGGTCCCCTCAGTATGGCGCTTTGAGGGGACCGCCGGGGGTCTGATGCGTCGATAGAGAGCAAGATCAGCAGGCTTGGTCGATTGCGTCGTTGCTGTCGTCGGGTGTCAGCATTGAGGTCCAGCTTCTCCGGGTTTCGGTTTCCTCCGGATGTGATCACGCTGGCGGCTCGCTGGACCTGCGCTACGACCTCTCCTACCGAGACGTGGAAGAACTGCTGGCGAAGCGGGCAGAGCCTGCGCCTGCTGCACCGCGTCCCACGCAGGCCCCCCGCGGCTGGGTCCATGGTCGCGCTGAGGTTCGGGCCGAGCACGAAGGCAACGCCCCACCAGCACATCGAGTCGAGCACTGCGGATCAAGGACTTCGATCAGACAACGCAACAAAGCCTGCTGACAATGTTAAGCGCCGAGGTTCGTTTTGCAGTTCGGCCCATACTCGATTGCCGTCGTGGCGGTCCTCGCGGCCCCAGCGATCGGCCACGGCGCGACCAGCTGCATGCCACGGCCTCGCCAAACATGATGTCAGAGCGACGCCTTATTCTTGATTGATTCCAGAAACTGGTGCACGCTTTGGAGCGTGCCAACGACTTCGGACTTCGAGCGCATGTTGCGCGGGGTTGCTCTGCGTGTGACACGGCCTCGGGTAGCGGTGCTGTCCGCGGTGCACGACCATCCGCACACCGACACGGAGTCGATCATCGGTGTCGTGCGTGAGGATCTCGGTGAGGTATCCCACCAGGCCGTCTACGACGTGCTGCGCGCGCTGACTGCCGCGAATCTGGTGCGGCGTTTCCAGCCGACGGGCTCCGTGGCGCGCTACGAGGCGCAGGTCGGAAACAACCACCACCACGTCGTCTGTCGGTCGTGTGGTGCCATCGCCGATGTCGACTGCGCGGTCGGCTACATCCCCTGCCTGACGGGCGCCGACGGCTCGGGCTACGAAATCGACGAAGCCGAGGTCATCTACTGGGGTCGATGTCCCGAGTGTGTCGCGGCAAGTTCTACCGCGTCCGGCGGCTGATCGCAGACACGCAGCGCTCGACACCAGCAGAGCAACACAGCCTTGGATCCGCCAGCAACCAACGTCAAGAGCAACCAGCCTCAGAAGGAAACAGCGAGACAGGAGAAGGACCGACGTGTCTGAGAGCGTCAGCGAAAGCGAGAACCCAGCAATCGCTTCCCCCACCCCCAAGGCCACTCGGCCCAGGACGAACCGGGACTGGTGGCCGAATCAGCCGGACCTGCAGGTTCTCCACCAGCACTCGCCCCTGTCCAATCCGTTGGGCGAGGACTTCAACTACGCAGAAGAGTTCAAGACCCTCAACCTCGAGGCGCTGAAGCGGGACATCTTCGAGGTGATGACGACGTCGCAGGACTGGTGGCCGGCCGACTACGGCCACTACGGGCCGCTGTTCATCCGGATGGCGTGGCATGCCGCAGGCACCTACCGCATCCAAGATGGCCGGGGCGGTGGCGGCAGCGGGGCTCAGCGCTTTGCCCCCCTCAACAGTTGGCCCGACAACGCCAGCCTCGACAAGGCGCGCCGGTTGCTCTGGCCGGTCAAGCAGAAGTATGGCCGGAAGCTCTCCTGGGGCGATCTGATTATCTACGCCGGCCAGTGTGCCCTGGAATCGATGGGGTTCAAGACGTTCGGTTTCGGCTTCGGGCGAGAGGACATCTGGGAGCCCGAGGAAATCTTCTGGGGCCCTGAGGACACCTGGCTCGGGGATGAGCGCTACAGCGGCGACCGAGAGCTCGCCGCTCCTTTCGGTGCCGTGCAGATGGGCCTGATCTACGTGAACCCGGAGGGGCCCAACGGCAACCCGGATCCGCTGGCTGCCGCCAGGGACATTCGAGACACCTTCGGTCGTATGGCAATGAACGACGAGGAGACGGTTGCGCTCATCGTCGGCGGCCACACCTTCGGCAAGTGCCATGGTGCAGTCAGTCCGGACTGCATCGGTCCCGAACCCGAGGGTGCACCGATCGAGCAGCAGGGCCTCGGCTGGAAGAACATGTGCGGCAGCGGCAAAGGCCCCGACACGCTCACCAGCGGGCTGGAGGGGGCATGGACCAACGAGCCGACGAAGTGGGACAACGGGTTCCTCAACAACCTGTTCAACTACGACTGGGAGCTCACGACGAGCCCCGCCGGTGCGAAGCAGTGGACTCCGAAGAACCCCGAGGCCCAGGGCACCGTGCCGGACGCGCACGATCCGTCTAAGAGGCACGCCCCGATGATGCTGACGACGGACCTTGCGCTGAAGCTGGATCCGATCTACGGGCCGATCGCGAAGCGCTTTCACGAGAATCCGGACCAGCTCGCGGACGCGTTCGCCAAGGCGTGGTACAAGCTGGTGCACCGCGACATGGGGCCCGTCTCGCGCTACCTGGGCCCGTGGGTTCCGGAGCCGCAGCTGTGGCAGGACCCCGTCCCCGAGCTCGATCATGACCTGATCGGGGAAGAGCACATTGCTGCCCTCAAGGGCAAGATCCTCGCCTCGGGACTGTCCATCTCCCAGCTGGTCCTTACCGCTTGGGCGTCGGCGGCAAGCTTCCGCGGCACCGACAAGCGCGGCGGGGCCAACGGGGCGCGGATTCGCCTTGCGCCGCAAAGGGATTGGAAGGTCAATAACCCGACCGAACTTGCCAAAGTGCTGCAGACCCTCGAGCAGGTCCAGCAGGACTTCAACAGCTCACAGTCCGGCGGGACGAAGGTCTCGCTCGCTGACCTGATCGTTCTGGGCGGGTGCGCGGCCGTCGAGCAAGCGGCGAAAAACGCCGGGCACGACATCACGGTGCCGTTCGTGCCGGGGCGCACGGACGCCTCGCAGGAGCAAACCGACGTGGAGTCGTTCGCGGTGCTCGAACCGACCGCCGACGGGTTCCGCAACTACCTCCGAACCGGAGAGAAGTTGCCGGCGGAGACCCTGCTGGTGGACCGGGCCAACCTGTTGACGCTGACCGCTCCCGAGATGACGGTCCTCATCGGCGGCATGCGGGCTCTGAACGCCAACTTCGGCCACTCCGCACACGGCGTCTTCACCGACCGGCCCGAGACGTTGACCAACGACTTCTTCGTGAACCTGCTCGACATGGGCACGGAGTGGAAGGCATCCGCCGCCTCGGCTGAGAACGTGTACGAGGGTCGCGATCGCGCGACGGGCGAGGTCAAGTGGACCGCCACTGCCGCCGATCTCGTCTTCGGTTCGAACTCCCAGCTTAGAGCCATCTCAGAGGTCTACGCATGTAACGACTCGAAGGAAAAGTTCGTGCGTGACTTCGTGGCTGTGTGGCACAAGGTCATGAACCTCGATCGGTTCGACCTCGCCTGATCCCGATGTCCAGGTCGGCCGCTCATCGGCCGACCTGGACATCCTCGGTCGGGTCTCCTTCCCCTTCCATTCCAGTCACCGGACGAACCCCTGCGGGCAGACACCGACGGCCATGGACGCACGCCCCGTCGCAAGATCAGGGTCGGCAAGAACCCAGTTCCCTTCGATTGACTCGCACTCGTGGGCCCGCACGCCGACCCGGCCGCTACAGCCGGGCTGATCTCGACTGGTGCGCCAGACGTGGCCTTTGATGGCGTGTTCAGGAGTGAGAGGAGCGGAACGACGAGATGCAGGTGGAAATTGTCAACAATCGCCGGCTAGCCGGGAGCCACTTCCGCCCATCGAAAAGTGCGGCACCGGGGCCGGGGTTGCTGTTTGTGCACGGCTTAGGCAGCGGTCAGACGGGGTACGCACCGCGCGCCGAGCGCGCCGCCGTAGCACTCGGCGTGGTTTCTTTGACTTTTAACCTAAGCGGCCATGGCCGTAGCGATGGTGATCGGAACAATCCTCGCTCCGTGCGAAATCGAATGGTACCTGAATACCTGCCGGAGTGCTCGGCATCAGGTCGTTGAGGGTGCTTCTCACGCTCTGACGACCGAGAACTGGCGCCAGACGTTCCTCACCGAGATAGTAAGTTCCATGGACTGTAGGCAGACACCCTGGAACTCGGTGCCTCAAACCGCTCGACAGTTGGCCACTCTGTACCACCCCACGGATGATCATTAAACAATGTTCCGTGACAGCGTCACACACCAGCGACTCCCCCTAGCTGACTAGTCCGGCGGCTCCGGTGACGCGGCGTCGGGGTTCACGCCCTGAGTTTGCGACCCTCACGTGTCTTCTTGAACCGCTCAATGTCAACACCGAGGTCTGGTGGCTCCGACGTCCCCGGCGAGCGCGGTGGATCAGGAGGGTTTGACCGCAGTCCGGTCCGGTCATGCGTATTGGGTATGCCCTTTAGGCGTAGCAAGGGCACGCGATCGTCCACTTTCCACACCGTCACACCCGGGCACCACAGATTAACCACGGATTATAGGAGGTTTGCCATGACGAACCTGACCGGTCGCCCGCGACAGCGGGCTATTGGCGTGCTGGGCTCCTACGGTGGACGCAACGTGGGGGATGAGGCGATTCTGACCTGCGTGCTGCGATGCCTGCAAGCACTGCGTCCCTCAGCCCGGATCGTGGTGTTCACCCGGGATGCCGAGCACAGTGAGCGCTATCACGGCATAGCCGAGACGATTACCTGGGAGGGTGCGAGCAGGGGCGCGATCGTGGCGGCCGTGACCCGACTTGACCTGCTGATCCTCGGCGGTGGAGGAGTGCTCTATGACCGGGAAGCCCGGCGATACCTGCAGCTGGTGGAGGCCGCGCAGGATCGTGACATCGCAACGTTCGCTTTTGCCGTCGGGGCCGGACCCTTGCAGGATCCCGAGGATTGCGCGATCGCGCGGACCACCCTAAACCGCATGACCGACCTGGTTGTCCGGGATCAGGAATCCAAGCTCGTACTTGAGGACGTCGGCGTCGATCGTGAGATCACGGTGACCGCCGACCCCGCGTTGCTGCTGCCCCGCGAGGAGTTCACGCACGACATGCTAATACGTGAGGGCATTCCGACCGACGTCCGACTGGTGGCGATGTCGGTGCGAGAACCCGGACGCGCCGCGGAGCACCTGGATGAGCGTAGCTACCACGCGCTGCTGGCCCAAGTGGCCGACTTCTTGGTTCGCCGGTTGGATACGCACGTGGTGTTCATCCCGATGGAGCGGCAGGACATCTCACAGTCGCATGCCGTCCTGGCACAGATGACCACGCCCGAGCGAGGAAGGGTTCTCAACGGCGACTACAACCCTTCCCAGCTTGTCGGGTTCATGGACCATATCGACCTCGCCGTCGGGATGCGGTTGCACTTTCTGATCTTCGCCGCGCTGGCCGCGGTCCCGTTCCTTCCCCTTCCCTATGCCGGGAAGGTCTTCGACTTCGCGCAGTCCACCGGGGCTCCCGCGCTCACCGGGGTTGCCGGGGACCAGGCTGGCTTACTGTTGGCGGAAGTGGACCGGCTGTGGGACGAGTACCCAGGGCGTCGGGACGAATTCCGATCCCAGATCGCAAAGCTGCGCAGCCAGGCGCAGATAACCTGTGAGCGATGCCGCGCGGTCCTCGAATGGGTCGAAAGTGGCAGCGCCGCACCGTACACCGCGTGATGTGACGACAAGCGGTGGGCAAGCGCAGGACGAGAGACCGGACAAGAACCCTGAAGTAAGTGAGCCTATGCCCATCCTACAAGCACCCGAGAATTTACAAACCGTAACGCTGCCGCCGCGTCAGGCCGTACTCGGTGGCCAGGCGCAGGTTCTCGTGGTCGGTGGTGGTCCGGCCGGGCTCGGCGCCGCGGTCGGCGCGGCGGCCACCGGTGCCGACGTTATCCTCGTCGAGCGTTACGGGTTTCTCGGAGGCAACGCCACGGTCGCGCTCGTGATGCCCCTGATGTCCTTCCATAACGAAAAAAAGCAGGCCGTGCCGGGCGAGAACACCCGACTGCTGCCGACCGACCACGGGCAGGGCGACCCAGTGGTGGCCGGGGTGCTGTGGCAGTTGCTGCAACGGCTCACCCAGCGTGGCGGGGCCATATCACCTTCAGCCAGCACCGGTTACACGGTTCCATTCGATCCGGAACAGTTTAAACTCGCCGCCCTCGACATGCTCGATCAAGCTGGTGTGCGAATGTTATTCCACGCCTTTGCCTCCGGCGTATCAAGCGACTCGCGATTACCGCGAGTGGTGTTCGAGACCAAATCCGGACCGGTGGTGATCGATGCGCAGGTCGTTGTGGACTGTACCGGCGACGGTGACGTTGCTGCGGCCTCCGGTGCTGCATTCGAAGTGGGACGCACCGAGGACGGCCTTGTGCAACCGATGACACTGATGTTCCGGATGGTCGATTTCCTCCAATCTCGCTTCGCCGATTACGTGCGCGTGCATCCGGACCAGTGGCGCGGTGTGCACGGCCTGTGGGACCTGATCCAGCAGGCCACCGAAGCCGGGGACCTTGACCTACCACGTGAGGACCTGCTGTTCTTCGCTACTCCGCACCCGCACGAGCTCAGCGTGAATAGCACGCGGGTAACTCGTGCGCTTGGTACAAGCGTGTGGGATCTGAGCCGGGCCGAATTCGTCGCTCGGCGGCAACTAGACCAGATCTCGCGCTTCCTGCGCGACCGAGTGCCAGGTTTCGAAAATTCCTACGTTGCGCAGAGCGGCGTGCAGGTGGGCGTACGCGAGACACGCCGCGTCCTGGGGGACTACCAGCTGACCGGGAACGACATTCTCGCCGCTAAGAAATTCCCGGACGCGATCGCTCGCGGCGCGTATCCCGTTGACATCCACAATCCGGAAGGCACCGGAACCGTCCTCAAACGCGTACCAAAAGGCCAGGCCTATGACATCCCGTTGCGCTGCCTGTTGCCCCGAGGAGTGGATCGGCTCATCGTCGCCGGCAGGTGCATCTCCGGCACACACGTCGCTCACTCGTCCTACCGCGTCATGCCAATCGCCATGGCCACCGGTCATGCGGCGGGGGTGTGCGCAGCATTGGCTACTCGCACCGACAAGCTGCCGCGGGATGTACCCGCTGACGAAGTACAGCAAGAATTGCGAGCCCAAGGCGCTAGCCTGCGCGCCGGCGTGGGCGAATAATCCCTGTGCGGCAGCAACGGCCAGACAGCGATGGACCGGCCGTTCCCGGTTGCAGCGCAACCCAACACACCGCTACTCCTCTCGCCGATCTTGGATACGGCTTCCAATCCTTTCGTCAGTCACAAACCTATCAACAACCACGGCACAGCCAATCACCAAGTCCCACAGACCACGTCCGTGGTCCTCCACCCCCATATCAAAAGACTGTGCGGGGAGATCACGGCGCGAAGGCGCTAAGCGGCGTTCCCAGCCCGCCTCAGGGTGGGCTGACCTTGACCTCGGCGCCCGCTGCCGGATGGCCGAGCAACGCGGCGGCGCTGGCGCCGCGGGCGAACAACTCATACCAGGCGACGTCCCCGTTGGAGGTTCGCCACCCGGAGCTTCCGGGTGCGACGACGTCTCTCCGGCTGGCACTCGAACGTGCCCTCGCTCACGGTCGCCGCAACGCTACGGTCGCCGACGAACAGCTGTCCGGAGTTGAGCCGGAGAACCTCTCGGTGGAGTTGGGTGGCGGTGAGCTGGCCGTCACCGGTGACGGCCAGAAGCGGCTACGGCTGGGGTTTTGCGCCGCGAGCCCAATTTGGTAGGTCGATTCGACTACCGGCTGAACCCGCCCGCCGACGTGGAGAACCAAGTACACCCCCATGTTAGATGAGTGCTCACGTGCAGATACTCAAAGCGAGAACGTGGGCGGCTTGCTACGGTGATCACACGAGTCTCCACGTGGACGTGTTCCGGATTCGGGTATTAACTCGGTCAGGCTTCCAAGCCTGCAGGGCGGTAGGGTGGTCGCGTTGCCGGGGTTTTTCGCGCACGCCATCTGGACGTGGCATCTGCGGTAGCCGTTGGGCACGAGATACCCGCGGATTGCCGGTGCTGCCATGTCGCCGTCATCGCGACCTTTTGATCATTCGTCGCTGTTGGAGTTGCAGGCGTTGTTGCTGGACAGCGGCACCCTGCACAGCTTTCTTGACCGGTTGGCCGCGCTCACGGTGCAAGCGTTGCCCGAGGGCAGCTCGTGTGGTGTCACCGTGCGTCAGAACTCCCGGGAGGTCACCCTGGCCGCCAGTGATGAGCAGACCAGGCGGATTGACCAGCTGCAGTACGACTTCGGTGAAGGCCCGTGCCTGGAGACCCTGGCCACCGGAATGTCCCATTACATCGCCGATACCGCCAGCGAGCAGCGGTGGCCGAGGTTTTGTCCGGCCGCACACGAGCAGGGTGTGCGCTCGTGTCTGGGACTGCCACTGAGCGGTCCTAGCGGGCTGATGGGTTGCTACAACTTGTACTCGATTTGGCGTGACACGTTCACCGAGGACAATCGTGGACAGCTGGAAAAGTTCGCCGCGAACGCTGCCGGGGCGATAGCCGTCGCGGTGAAGCTGGCCGATCAGACCCAGATGTCAGACGATCTGCACACCGCATTGGCCTCGCGCGCGGTCATCGATCAAGCCACCGGGATCGTCATGGCGCAGCAGCGTTGCAGTGCGGCTGGCGCCTTCGACGTCCTTCGGCGGGCTTCACAGAACTGTAATGTCAAGGTCCGCGATCTGGCCGCCGAGATCGTCAGCACCGTCGGCGGTGAGCCACCACAGCCGGGCCCTTTCCAAGCCCGCCGCTCCTGACCCCAGATCCTGGCTGCCGGTCTGCCCGGCGACGTCGGGGTGACACCGCGCACTGCGCTACCGCCTCAGCCACCGTGGCCAGAGACGCCTGCGTTTCCTCGCGAGCTTAGGAAGCTGGCTATCGTGCGTGTCTACGATCTGCGACCTGTACTGATAGCCGTCCTTGGAGGACTCCGGTTTACCGCTGTTGACCGTGCCAACAGCACACTCACTTCCTGGCGCCGCGACTGGGCTCAGGGGTTTGCTGGTCGGCGTCGGCGGTCTTATGCTGCGCGTGGTTAATTCCCGCGCCGGGTTCGTGCCGGCGGTGATACCCCCGCTCCGGACCCGGGCGGCCCCTATTAGGCGAACCTATTAGATGGTCGCGGTGGCGGGTGATGGCGATCTTGTTGTCAACCCAGGTGACGCTCAGCACCGAGCAGGTAGAAGACCTGCTGTCGGTGACCGGGCGGCTCGACGATACGGGGCTGACGCAGCTGCGTATGCAGCTGGAGGCACTGGTCGATACCGGCACTGTGTACCTGGTAGTGAATCTGGCCAGGGTGATCAGCTGCGACCATCGGCTGTTCGACGTGCTGGTCCAAACCCATCAGGTCCTCGCCGACCGCCAGGGTTGGATGCGGCTGGTTGGGATTGGCCCTGTGGTCGTCAACGCCCTAGATGAGGCCCGGCCGTCGGAATTCCTGCTGGTGTGCCAGGCCGGGGACTGGCGCGCTGGGCGAGCTGATCTAGATCGAGGTCCAGGATGATCCATACAGCGATGCGCCGGGAAGTTGACCCGGCGCCGAGCAACATCGGTCTGTCGGATGTCAAGCAGGTGGAGAGAGCCACCAAAGCCATGCGCGCTCGGGACTATCAGTTCGGTGGTGGCGCGTGTCGTGACGCGGTCGTCGCCCAGCTGTCTTGGGCTCAGCGCCTGCTGGGCGCGTCGGGCAAGGAGGAGGTTCGTCAGCGGCTGTTTCGGGCGCTGGCCGACCTGCAGAATCTGGCTGGGTGGACGACTTTCGACGTCGGCTTGCTGGACTCCTCGCGCAGCCATTTCGCCACTGCCCTGGAATTTGCCAAGCAGTCCGGCGACTTGGGTCTGATGTCAAACATCATGTATCGAATCGGTCGGGTCTATCTGCACCACGGAGCAGCCAACGACGCACTCACGTGGTTTGAGCAGGGCCAGATCGCCGCGCACGACTCTGGGTCGAAGCTGGCCGTCGCGGTGCTGTGCAGCAACCAGGCGTGGGCGTATGCGATGAGGGGTGACGACGTGCAGGCCGCCAAGCTGCTCGGCCGGTCCTGGGACGAGCTGGCCAAGGCGAATCTGGCCGAGGCGCCCGACTGGGCCAGGTTTTACAACGAGACCGACATGTACGCGATGATCGGAACGGTCCACAATGAGCTGTCGGCCTTCGATCCGCGGCATGCGGCCATCGCCATTCCCGCGTTGGGCCAGGCGCTGGCCCGTTATGACGACTCGATGGCCCGTAGCCAGGCGTTCGTTCTCACCATGCTGGCCACCAGCCACCTGCGCCAAGGCGATGTCGACCATGGTGTCCTGGTCGGCCGGCAGGCCTTGATGCTCGCATCCGGGGTGAAGTCCAAGCGGGTGACCGACCGAATGAAACCGTTGCAGATCGAGACGGCACGGCGGTCCAGCAGTGCGGACTCCCGTGAGCTGTCTGACCTGATCAGACAGCACCGAAGCGCCTGATGAAGCGAGGTGCAGGTCGGGCCTGGGGCGGCGCCCTTCGCTTGGTGTGGGCCGGAAGGCAGGGTAGCTTTTCTTCGGGGATGGGACGCGCGCCGGTGATGAAGGTCAGCCACACGAAGGTTCCCCAGTCAGCGTCCTGCTCCCACGCCGTACGCACGGGACTGTTGCGTCGGTGGAGAGCAAGATCAGACAGGCTTGGTCGATGCGTCGTCGTTCTCGTCAATTATCAGCATCGAGGTCCAGCTTCGCGGGGTTCCGCTTCCCTCCGGATGTGATCACGATCGCGGTTCGCTGGTACCTGCGCTACGGGCTGTCCTACCGTGACGTGGAGGAGCTGCTGGCCGAGCGTGGCATCGAGGTCGATCACGTGAGCGTGTACCGGTGGGTGCAGCGGTTCACTCCGCTGCTGATCGATGCGGCACGACCCCTGTCGGCACGCTCCGGGTGATCGGTGGTTCGTCGACGAGACCTACGTCAAAGTCGCCGGGCGATGGGTCTATCTGTACCGGGCGGTCGACCAATTTGGGCAGGTTATTGACGTCCTTGTGTCCGAGAAACGGGACCTGGCGGCCACTCGCCGGTTCTTCACACAGGCGCTCGACTACGGTCCACAACCGACCGAGGTCACCACCGACCGCGCCCCCGCCTACCCGCGGGTGCTCGATGAGCTTGTGCCCGCTG
>JALZDU010000284.1 GCA_030862405.1 Actinomycetota bacterium
CAGCCCTCGGGGCAATGTCACCTGCTCAGCGCCCGGACCACCCGAGACGGTGACGGTCTGCCCAGTTTTCCCGCCATCCACACGCTGGTCCGCACCAGGGCGTCGAGGTCGACCCCGTGTCCGATACCAAGCCCGTCCAGCATCCAGACCAGGTCCTCGGTGGCGAGGTTGCCGGTGGCCGACTCGGCGTAGGGGCAGCCGCCCAGCCCACCGGCCGAGGCGTCCACACAGGTCACCCCGGCATGCAGGGCGGCCAGCGTGTTGGCCAGCGCCTGGCCGTAGGTGTCGTGGAAGTGCACCGCGAGCGCGTCAGTCTCGATGCCCGCGCCGGCGAACCCGTTCAGCACTGCGGCCACATGGCCTGGGGTGGCCACCCCAATGGTGTCGCCCAGGGAGAGCTGGTGGCAGCCCAGGTCCAGCAGCCGGCGCCCGACGTCGACGACCTGCTGCACGGCCACAGCGCCCTCCCACGGGTCTCCGAAGCACATCGAGACGTAACCGCGCACTTGCAGACCCTCAGCTGTAGCTCGGCTGATCACCGGCGAGAACATCGTGAACTGTTCGTCAAGGCCACGGTTGAGATTGCGCCGGGCAAAGCTATCAGTGGCCGAGGCGAAGACCGCGATCTCGGTGACACCCACCGCCAAAGCCCGATCCAACCCCTGCTCGTTGGGCACCAGTACCGGGTAACGCACCCCGTCGCGGCGCGCGAGCAGCTCGAACAACGTCGCGGCGTCGGCCAGCTGCGGCACCCAGCGTGGGTGCCCGAAACTGGTGGCCTCTACGACCGCCAGCCCGGCCCCGGCCAGCCGATCCAGGAACTCGGCCTTGATCTCGACTGGGACCACCACGGACTCGTTCTGCAAGCCGTCGCGCGCGCCAACCTCCCAGATCGTCACCCGCTGCGGCAGCCCGTCGACAGGGTGACGGTCGGGCAGGCCAACCTCCCTAGCGTTCACTGGTCCACGGTCCGGTGGTCACGTCGTAGTAGAGCAGCGAATGCACCCGCTCGACCTGGGGGATGTCGTCAAATTCCAGCGGCTCGTCGGCGGCCGACTCGATGATCAGCGTGCCGCAACCCAGAATCCGTTCGATGACATTATGCCGGAACTGCACGCTGTTGATCCGGTTGATCGGGATGTCGATACCGCTGCGCGACAGGATGCCCTCGCGGACCAGCACCCGCCGGGTGGTGAGTACGAAATGTGTGGTGCGCCAGCGCAGCAGCGGCACCATGGTCAACCACACCACGCAGATACCACCGAGCACGCCCAGCGCAATCCACCCATTGCGTTCCCAGGAGCTTCCTTCGATCACTGCAGCGAAAAAGCCACTCAGCGCCACGATGAGCAGGAACAACACCACCGGCAACACCAGCATCTTCCAATGCGGGTGCTTGTGGAGCACGATCCGCTCGTCGTCCATGAGCAGGTCCTCCGGGTAGGGCACGGCTCCTCCTCGTCCGCACTGCTCCTCGTCCGCGGCGCGGACTACCGGCGCGGTCACGGTACCGCTGCAGCGTGTCCCGATGCCGGAGACGCAGCGGCATCCCTAGTATCCCGGGGACTCCCAGCACGTGAGAGGAAATCCATGATGCCCGATCCCCTGTCCGCTGTTGCTGCGATGGACGTCAGCCAGGCGCCTCGGCGCAACGGGCGGGCCGAACAGCGACCGCCAAAGGTCCACATCTATCGCAGTCCGCAACACCGGGTGTCGCAGCTCGTGGCAACCGAGGCCTCGGCTGACGGCGCCGTTCGGGTCAGTGTGGACGCCCACGGTGTGCCCACCGAATTGATCCTCACCGACCGCGCCCGGGGGGTGGATCCGGCCCGGCTGTCCGCGGAATTGATGTCCTGCTTGCAGCGGGCGCACAGCAAGCTTGCCGGCCGCGTCAATAAGCCCGTGACCAGTTCGGGCCCCGAGCAGTGCAGCCGGTGACGACGATCCAAGCCTGCCCGCCCTGCTTTGCTGATCGCTCCTTCTCTCGCCGCCTATCGCCATTCGGAGTCGAATGGTGATGCTGCGCGTTCTGTCGAGTGCCATTCGGACCCCAATGGCGGGTACATGGAGCGCTAGGCCGGTCGGACATGTGTCACGTCACCGGCCGACAACGCCCGCCGCACGCCCCCCGCCAGCACCACCAACCGGCCCTCGGTATCGACGTCCACCGCGGTACCCGTCAGCACGTGCTGATCCGGTAGCTCCACCCGGACCGGCTGGCCGAGAGTGGCGCAGCACTGCCGGTAGGCATCCCGCAGGCCCATGGCGCCCGGATCACCCTGGTGATCGCACCACCGCTGCACCTCGCTGTCCAAGGCACGCAGCAGGGCTCGGAGCAGCGGGTCGCGGTCGGTGCAGGCGGCCTGCTCGATGATCAATGAAGTCGCGTCGTCCAATGGCAGCTCGTCGGGTCGCAGCGTCACGTTGAGCCCGATGCCCACCACCACAGCGGAATCCGGGACCGCTTCGGCGAGGATCCCGGCCGCCTTGCGTCCTCCGGTGCCCAGCAGCAAATCATTCGGCCATTTCAGCGCCGTGGGCCGCCCGCCCAAGGTGCTCACGGTCTGGCACAGTGCCACTCCCACCAGCAACGGTAGCCACGCCCAGCGGGCCTGCGGCACGTCGGCGGGCCGCAGCAGTACCGACAGCGCCAGCCCGGATCGGGCGGGGGCGACCCAACTGCGCCCGGCCCGTCCTCGGCCTGCGGTCTGGTGCTCGGCGACGAGCACGGTGCGATCGGGCGCGCCTTGCCGGGCCGCGGCGGCCAGCGCGGCATTCGTGGACGGCACAGTCGCCACCACTTTCAACGCCGCGTAGGGCCCGACCGGCGCGACCAGGGCCCGGCGCAGCGAACCCTCGCGCAGCGGGGGACGTTCGAGATCGGACCACACGATCTCCGACGCTACCTCTAGGGTCGGCAGCCATGAGCAGCGCCACCGAACCGGTCGGCCAAATCTCGAGCGCCCACCCGGACATGCACACCACCGCGGGCAAGCTGGCCGACCTGCTGCGCCGCGACGATGAGGCGGTGCACGCGGGGTCGGCCCGAGCCGTGGCGCGCCAGCACGCCAGAGGACGCAAAACCGCCCGAGAGCGGATCGATCTGCTACTGGATTTCGGATCGTTCATCGAGCTCGATGAACTGGCCCGGCACCGATGCACCAACTTCGGCCAGGACGCCAACCGGCCTTACGGCGACGGTGTGGTCACCGGCTACGGCACCGTCGACGGTCGTCCGGTGTGTGTGTTCAGCCAGGACGCCACCATTTTCGGTGGCAGCCTCGGTGAGGTGTACGGCGAGAAGATCATCAAAGTGATGGACCTGGCGATGCGGACGGGCTGCCCGATCGTCGGGATCAACGAGGGTGGCGGCGCGCGCATCCAGGAGGGAGTGGTGTCGCTGGGCCTCTACGGCGAGATCTTCTTACGCAACACGCACGCATCCGGGGTGATCCCGCAGATCTCGCTGATCATGGGTCCGTGCGCGGGTGGGCACGTCTACTCGCCGGCGCTGACCGACTTCACGGTGATGGTCGACCAGACGTCGAACATGTTCATCACCGGCCCGGACGTGATCAAAACGGTCACCGGCGAGGAGGTCGGTTTCGAGGATCTCGGTGGTGGCCGGACACACAACACCAAGTCAGGCAACGCGCACTATCTGGGCGCCGACGAGGAAGATGCGCTGTCTTACGTCAAGGAACTGCTGTCGTTCCTGCCGTCGAACAACCTTTCCGAGCCGCCGGTGTTCGATGCCGCGAACCTCAGCCATGGCCCGGTGGAGGGCACCATCACTGACTCCGACCGGGAGCTGGACACGTTGATCCCGGACTCGGCGAAAGCGCCCTACGA
>JALZDU010000151.1 GCA_030862405.1 Actinomycetota bacterium
CCGCAAACCGATCCTCGACGGGCTCACCAGCGAGTATCAGATCGCCACATGACCCCCCAGGCACTCGAAAACCCAGGTCACGCCCACAATCTAATATTCGAGCCCCACAGAGGAGCAGGCTACGACCTCAAATGTTCTCAGATTTGTAACTGGTCAGGTCATTGAATTGCGGGTAGCCAGGGGCGTCCCTCGGCGAGCATGACCAGGGTGTCGAAGAAGTGCCTGCCATGTTTGGCAGCCGTGGATAGGTAACTGCGTAGCGCGCAGAACTGTTGAGCTCCGGTAAGGGTGCGCAAGCAACCGGACACCTTCTGTCTCAGCTTGATCATCCGGATGTCGCGTTCGGAGCCGTTGTTGTCGGCGGGCACCCGCCAGTCTCGGGTGAAACGGAGGTAGTCGTCTTGCCGGTCGATCAACCTGCGGGCCAGTGCGTTGTGCCGCTTCATCACCGCATCCGACCGCGCGGCGGTCTGGCTGATCCCGATCTGGGCGGCGGAGCGGTAGTAGTGGATCTGGGTGGCCAGCGCATCGGGGTCGACCGTCTGGGCTGCGGCGGTGATCGCCTCGTTCACCAGCGTCTGCATAGCTACGAGCGCGTTGCCGGCCTGGGTGGCCCAGCACCACCCAGCCTCGGGTGGCGCGGCGTTGGTCACGCCCTGCAACTCCCTCAGGGCGTGCGCGCAGCACAGTTGGTGGGCGACGTCGAGGTAGGTGTCACAGGGCGCCCAGGCGTCGTGCACGGCGATGCCGCGAATCTGCTCAGGACACCGGCATCGTTGATACCGGCCCGGCCGCGCTTCGTGTGGCAGGTGATCAGGGTGTACTTGCTGGTGCGGGCGCAGTGCACCCAGTGCAGCCGACCGGCCACCCGCAGCCCGGTCTCGTCGAACCCGACTACCTCCGCGTCGGCCAGACGATCTGCGACGTGGTTGAGGAACTCGTCCAGCCCGTCGGCAACCCGTGTGGTCATGGTCGCGACCGTGCCTTGCGAGACCGGGATGCCAAACAGCTCAGCCAGCGCGGCCGCGGTGCGCTTCTTGGACAAGAACTGCCCGACATACAGGTAAAGGATGATCGCGGTGATCCGCGGCCCGTACTGCACCGGCGCCGTCACGCCCTCCGGAGCGTTGCCGCACGTGGTAGTCCCGCAGGCGCAGCGACGCGCGATGAGCCGGTGCTCGGTCACCCGCACCCGCATCGGGGGCAAGTCAAACACCTGCCGTCGCTCCACACCCACCTCTGGCGCGTCCGCCAGATCAGCGCCGCACCCAGCGCACGGACCCGGCTCGTGGCGCAGTGTCTCGTTCGGATCGGCGACCTGCGCCAGCGTCGAACCCGGATGCCCGGACTGCCCACCCGGCTTGCGCCCACTGCTGCGGCGCAACGACCTCGGCACCGGCTTGACGAACGACGAGTCCGACGACGGCGGCTTCGACGAATTCCGGGAGTTCTGCCCCAACTGCCGTCGCAGTTCAGCGATCTCACCCCGCAACTGGGTCACAACCGCCCGAAGCTCACCGACCATCTCCTGCAACTCAACGTTGTCCGCCCGAAGAGCCACATTTTGCGCAGCAAGCTCCTCATAGGACGGACGTCGATCAGCGGGCACCACAACATGATCAACGATTCAGCACCGAGATCAACAAGCCACGCCGAAGACCTGACCAGTTACTCAGATTCAAGGTCGGCAAGGTGCGCGTGGATGGTATCGGCTTCGGGCGCGTTAATCTTGGAATACAGAGCAAATGCGGCTTTCCAAAGTTGGCGTGCACCATCAGGGTCAGCCGCGAGGTGTAGAAGATGTGCAATATTGTCATGTGCACGAGCCTGCTGATCGTGGTCACCGATGTCGGTTGCGATGTCTAATGCCGCCCGGCATTCTTCCAATGCTGAGTCAAGGTGGCCCTCTTGGCGTAGCGTCTCGCTCAGACCATTGTGTGTTGTGGACTCGAGACGGCGATCACCGATTTCCACGGCCACCATCAGCGCTTGCTTATGGTGGTCTCGCGCGTCACTGTAGCGCCGCAGGTGGCGGTAGACGCGGCCGAGGTTGTCAAGGACTTCCGCTTCACCGGCGCGAAAGCCGACTTCCCGGACGAGCGTCAGGGCCTTCTGATGGTAGGCCTCGGCATTGCGATAGCGGCCTGCGCGGGTGCTGAGGCTCCCGAGATTATCCAGGATGCCGGCTTCAGTGGCGCGATTGCCCGTGCGCTGCGCTATAGCCAACGCTCGATTGTACCGATCCGTTGCGTCCTCGATA
The DNA here is from genome assembly GCA_030862405.1 of Actinomycetota bacterium. GTDB lineage: Bacteria > Actinomycetota > Actinomycetes > Mycobacteriales > Pseudonocardiaceae. The sequence continues at coordinate 2,261 of JALZDU010000151.1, forward strand.
CGGCCGAGCCGCCCGTACACCATGCCGAGATTGTCAAGGACCGTTGCCTCCCCGGCAAGGTCGCCAACCAGTTGGTAAATCTTGAGTGCCTCTTGATAACCGGCGATGGCGTCGTCGAGCACACCGAGCCGTTCGTGCGCCAAGGCGAGGGTATGGACAGTTATGGCTTCACCAACACGGTCACCCGCCTGCCGTCGCAACGGCAATGCGTGGCCGAGCAACTCGATGGCTTCAGCATATCGGCTTTGCCGTTGCTGCACTACGGCGAGGTTGTGTAACGCTGCCGCCTCGCGACCGGGGTCACCCTGAGTGCGGGCTGCGCGGAGCGCGTCGGTGGCAAGCACAGTGGCCTCTGTGTAATACGCACCACTGATCAAGTATCGGCGTAGCACTCCGGAAAGGGCTATGACCTCAGCGAATCTGCCGCGTGCAGTGGCACTTCGGCCCGCTCCAATCAGATTGGCGCGTTCAGTGTCCAACCAGTTCATGGCGGCTGTGTGCTCGAGGAAGGATGGCACTGGGCTTGCTACTGGCGTAACCACCGGTCGATGGCTACGGTCCGCTGGGGAGAGCACATCCATGGCGGCGGCGGCGGCCGCTAGGTAGTAATCCAGCAGTCGGGTGAATGCCGCGTCTCGTTCGGACGTGGAGGTGTCCTGTTCCGCTGCGAAGGCCCTCAATAGATCATGCATGCTGTAGCGCCCGACTCTCGTCTCTTGGATCAAATGGGCGGTAAGCAAGGTAGCAAGCAACTCCGCTGCCTTCTCCAAGTCAACTGCTATGATTGCGCTCGCAGCATGGGTGTCGAAATCGGCGCCAGGATGCGATGGGAGAAGCCTAAAGGCTCGGGCTGCTGGCGTGGGAAGCTGACGGTAGGACCACGAGAACACCGCGCGTACCGCGGTGCGTGGATCATCTCCGGCGGCCAGTACGTCAAGGCGGCGCTGTTCCTTGTCGAGTTCTGTGGACAGCGCGTCGAGACTTACGCTTGGGCGAGCGACTGCGAGCTCGGCAACGATCCGCAGGGCCAACGGAAGCCGGACGCATTGATCAACGAGTTTGTGGGCGGCGTCAAGATCCGCGTCGACTCGCGCGCCGACCAGCATGCGGAGCAACTCTATAGACTCCACTATCGGCAGCAGGTCAAGATTGATTCGACGAGCGCCGTGGCGGGCGACTAGCGCTGCGAGGCTGTCGCGACTGGTAACGAGCACCAAGCATGACCCGGCGCCGGGAAGCAATGGACGTACCTGCTCGCTGGAGCGGGCGTTGTCCAGCAGGATTAGCATCCGACGCTGTGCCAACAGCGTTCGATAGCGGCTAGCACGCTCGGCCAATTCGTCCGGAATATCGTCCGGTTGGACGCCAAGTGTACGCAACAGCACAGCGAGCGCATCAGTGCTCTGTACGGGCTGATCAGGGTCATAGCCACGCAGGTCGATATAGAGCTGCCCGTTCGGGAAGTTCGCCGTGACGCGGTGTGCCCACCGCACCGCCAGGGCGGTCTTGCCGACTCCGGCGGT
>JALZDU010000178.1 GCA_030862405.1 Actinomycetota bacterium
GATTTGAACCCGGGAGGGGGCGTAACCCCCAACCGCATTAGCAGTGCGGCGCCATAGACCAGACTAGGCGAAGCCTCCCGGGGCCTTTCGAGGCCGCCAGGCGATCAGCGTACACAGCGTGCCCTCGACCGGGCAAAGCGGGTAGCCAGCCACTCGGCGGCGCCAACGCTGCTGGTCACAGGCTCACGCGCACCAGGTTGTCAGACCCACGCCCTACGCTTGGCCCCGTGAGCGAGGCACTGGTGGAGATGGTTGTGAGCCGGCCACGGCCGCGGCTCAGTCCACTGGTCGCGGGCTACACCGGCTACCGGATCGAGGGCGCCGAACCGGGGGTGCATCGCGGCCTGCCTTCCCGTCACCTCACCTTCATCGTCACCCTCGGTGGCACCGTGGACCTTGCGGCAATGCCCGATTGCACCCAGCCACCGGCCTCGTTCGTCGCGCTGGCCGGTGGGCTGCACGCCACTCCAGCCCTGATCACGCACAACGGCCACCAGCACGGCATCCAGCTCAGCCTCACCCCGCTGGGAGCCCGGGTCCTGCTGGGGTTACCCGCCGGAGAGCTGGCCGCTACCGTCGTCGATCTGGACACACTGCTGGGACCGACCGCCGGTGAACTCGTGGATCGGTTGCGAACCGTGCGCACGTGGGCTGATCGATTCCGTGAACTGGACTGCGCCCTAGCCGGCATCGCCCGCCGACGGGAACGGGACGGACCAGCACCGGAGCTCGGGTGGGCCTGGCAGCGGCTGACCACCTGCCATGGCCAGGTCAAGGTCAGCACGCTGGCCGAGGGCATCGGGTGGAGCAGGCGGCACTTGGGTGAGCGCTTCCGGCGCGAATTCGGGCTGAGTCCGAAGGTGGCCGGTCGGGTGATGCGGTTCGAGGCCGCCCACCGCATGCTCCGAACTGCCGCACGACCGGCCCTGGCCGAGATCGCTGCTCGCTGTGGCTACGCCGACCAGGCCCATCTGACCCGGGAGTGGCGAGAGCTGGCGGGCTGCACCCCATCGGCCTGGCTGGCCGAGGAGCTCCCATCCGTTCAAGACGACGAGCACACCGAGGACCATCCTGGACGGCATGACCGATAACACTCCTGCACCCACCATCTGGCCATGCCTGTCCTACTCCGACGAGCGTGCCGCGATCCGCTTCCTCGTCGACGCCTTCGGCTTCGAAGAGACGCTCGTCGTTCCCGGTGACCGGGACGGTGAAATAGTGCACGTGGAACTGCGCTGGCCCGAAGGCGGCGGCATCATGTTCGGATCTGGCGAGGGCGAGTTCGCTGTGAAGCCAGGCAACGCATCGCTTTACGTAGTCACCGAGGCCCCGGATGCGCTGTTCGAGCGTGCCACGGCGGCCGGCGCTGAGCTTGTCCGAGGGCTCAAGGACGAGGACTACGGTTCGCGTGGCTTCACCGTCCGGGACCCGGAGGGCAACCTCTGGACCTTCGGCACCTACCGCGGGGCCTGACGCGCGCCAGCCGACTCTCGTTGCGTGAGTTGCATGAATGGCAGAGCTCGATGCCGCACTACGTACCGTTCTCGCGCTTTGGTGACCTCAGTGCCACAAAGGGCGCGAGCGCATTCGGGTTGCGCAATGCGTCGGCGCTGACTGCGCGCACAGGGTCGGCTCCGGTGAGGATTTTCTTCACCGGCACCTCGCACTTCTTACCGTTGAGGGTGCGGGGCACCTCATCGATCACGATGAATCGATCGGGCACGTGCCGCGGCGACAAACTATCCCGGAGAACCGCACGCAATTGCGGCTCGATGTCAGACAGCGATACTCCGGCAGCGAGCACCAGAAAGCAGACCAACTCGCCCTCCTGGCCGCCGCCGGAGGTATCGATCACCAGCGAGTCGAGCACCTCGTCCAGACCCTCGACCACGGCGTAGAACTCGGCGGTACCCATTCGTACCCCGCCGCGGTTGAGCGTGGCATCCGAGCGGCCGTAGATCACGCATGAACCGCGTGGAGTGATCTTGATCCAGTCGCCGTGCCGCCACTGGCCCGGGTACATGTCGAAGTACGCCTCCTGCAGCCGCGTGCCATCCGGATCGTTCCAGAAGGACACCGGCATCGAAGGCATCGGCTCGGTGATCACGAGTTCGCCTACCTCGTCGTGCAGCTGCGCGCCGGCCTCGTCCAGCGCCACCACCGCGGCGCCGAGCGCGCGGCAGGAGATTTCACCCTCCCAGACCGGCACGTCGGGCGCGGATCCGACGAAGGCGGTGCACAGGTCGGTTCCCCCCGACACCGAACAGATCTGCACGTGCGGGCCGATCTCCTCGGTGATCCAGCGAAATCCCTCAGGAGCCAGTGGCGCCCCGGTCGAACCGATCGCCCGCAGCGCGGTGAGATCCAGCTCGACGCCCGGGCGCAAACCAGCCTTGCGGCAGGCCTGGATGAACGGCGCGGAGGTACCGAAATAGGTGATGCCCTCGGCCTCGGCAAGCCGCCACAGCGCGCCGGTATCGGGGTACACCGGGCTGCCGTCGTAGAGCACGATCGTCGCGCCCACCAGCAGCCCACTGATTAGCAGGTTCCACATCATCCAGCCGGTGGTGGTGAACCAGAAGAACCGCTCCCCCGACCCGAGGTCGGCCTGCAGCATCAACATCTTGAGGTGCTCCACGACGATCCCACCATGGCCCTGCACGATCCCCTTGGGCAGCCCGGTGGTGCCCGAGGAGTACAGCACCCACAACGGGTGGTCGAAGTCCACTACCTCGAACGCCAGCTCGGCCCCGGAGTGCGCGGCGAGCAGGTCGCCCCATCGCGCCGGCGTCACTGTGGCGCGAAGCGACGCTATCTGCTGACCCAAGGCCTCCACAGTGGATCGGATGTCGTAGTACTTGCCGCTGTAGCAATACCCGTCCACCGCGATCAGCACGGTGGGCGCAAGCTGGGTGAACCGATCGGCAATCGCGCGGGTCCCGAAATCCGGCGAGCACGAGGCCCACACCGCCCCCAGGCTGGCCGTGGCGAGGAAGGCCACCAAGGTGTCCGGCGAGTTCGGTGCCAGCGCGACCACCCGATCACCCCGCGAGACACCCAGCGACGCCAGCACCGAGCGTGCTGCGGCCACCCGCTGCCGCAGCAGCCCGAAGCTCACTTGATCCCGGAAACCGTCCTCGCGGCAGAAGAGCACAGCCGGGTCGTCGTCGCCCTTACCGGGCCCGGGAGCCAGCGCGTGCTCGGCGTAGTTCAGGGTCGCGCCGGGAAACCACTGCGCGCCGGGCATCGAAGCGTCGGCAAGCACCCGCTGCGGCGCTGCGTGAAACCGGACGCCGGCGAACTCTGCGAAGGCGCCCCAGAAGCCCTCCAGGTCGGCCACCGACCAGCGCCACAGCTGGTCATAGTCAGCCACTACCACCCCGCGGGTCGACGCCAACCATCGGCGAAACGCCACCATCCGGGTGCAAGGGACAGTGGCAGGGTCGGGTCGCCACAGGATCGTGGAGTTACCCATGCCCGTTCCTAGCAGGTGGTCGTGAGTGGGTAACAATGTTCTCACACTGTTACCCACTCACGAGCGCGTCAGCGCAGGTGGCAGTCGAACCAGTTGAGCGTGCGGGCCCAGGTTTCGTCGGCGGTGGACTGGTCGGTGTCGAGGCAGTAGTGCACCAGGTCGGTGGCCACCCGGGCGGAATGCGCCGCGTCGCGCAGCTTGTGCACCTCTTCCTCAGCAACCCCACTGCGGTCTCCGTAGAGACCCAGCCAGGGACAGCGCAGGCCAGGGGCCGCCTCGACCAGCGCAGGCAACATCGGGGCCACCGGCACCACGACGCCGATCCCGTCGACGGTCACCGCGGCACCGACATCACGCCGGGCGGCGACGATGAGCGCCACCGCACCCCCGAGCCCGAAGCCGACCACCCCGATCCGATCGGCGGCAAAACCGTGCTTCGCCAGCCAGCGAAGCGAAGCGTCGATGTCGGTGTCGACGGACTCCGCGGACAGCCTCGCGACGTAGCGGTGCACCTGTTCGGGATCGCCGTCCTCAGCGTCATCGACACCGCAACGGTGGTAGAGGTGCGGGATCACTGCTAGCCAGCCCTCACGGGCCAGCCCCTCGGCGAGCTGCCAGACAGTATCGGTGACGCCGCGGGCATCAGGTACGACGACGATGCCACCACGGACCGCGGATTCTGGTGTAGCGACAGTCAGATGCAGTTCACCGCCGTCGGAGAGCGGGATCTCTTCGAGGCTACGTTGCGTCAATGGCCCATCCCACTACTCGACGGTGAACACCAGGTGACCGGGCAGCGTACCGGCCCACCTAGCGACACCCCAGAAGATCACCTGTCTGGTGAACCTTTGTGGCGGTTAGGGTGAAGGTCCGCCCCTGGCTGCCGCCATGCGGCCACGGAGAGGAGCCGGAATGACCGCGCGCACCAGGGCAGACCTCGATTCGTTGCCGCTCTATGTCCCCGGTCGCAACATCCCGGGCGCGGTGAAGCTGGCCAGCAACGAGGTATCCGAGGGCCCGTTGCCCAGTGTCGCCGCAGCGATCGCCGACGCCGCCGCCAGCGTGAACCGATACCCGGACAACGGGGTGACCGCCTTGCTGCGATGCCTCGCCGCCCGGCTCGACGTGCCGCAGCCCCACCTCGCCCTCGGCAGCGGATCGGTGGCGCTGTGCCAGCAGCTGGTGCAAGCCACCTGCGGCCCCGGTGACGAGGTGTTGTTCGCCTGGCCGTCGTTCGAGGCTTACCCGTTGCTCGCAAAAATCGCTGGGGCCCGGCAGCGCACGGTGCCGCTACGCCAGGACCACACATACGACCTGCCTGCAATGCTTGATGTGATCACTCCGGCGACGCGCTTGGTCTTCGTCTGCAATCCCAACAACCCCACCGGCACGGCCGTGTGGAGCGACGAGCTGGTCGCGTTCCTTGACGCGCTGCCCGACGGCCTGCTGGTTGCCCTCGACGAGGCTTACTTCGAGTTCGTCACCGACTCCGCGGTGCCCGACGGCGTGGCGCTGTTCCGCAACGATCTCAGCCGGGACAACCTCGCGGTGCTGCGGACCTTCTCCAAGGCTTACGGGTTGGCCGGCCTGCGGGTGGGGTATTGCGTAGCGTCGGAGCCGATCATCACTGCGCTGCGCAAGGTATACGTGCCGTTCAGCGTCAACTCACTGGCCCAAGTTGCCGCACTGGCCAGCCTCGACGTCGCTGAGGAGTTGCTGGCCCGTTGCCAGCGGATCGCCGTCGAACGCGATCGGGTGCGAGCCGAGCTGCTCGCGATGGGTTACCCCGTGGCGGATTCACAGGCCAACTTCGTCTGGCTGCCGCTGGGAGAGCACACGGACGCCTTCGACGAGCACTGCCTGGAGCACAAAGTCGTGGTACGCGGGTTTTCCGGCGCCGGTGCCCGCGTCACGGTAGGCGATCCGGCCGAGAACGAGGCTTTCCTCGCCGCAGCCCGAAGCTTCCGGTCATGACGGACGTCGAACCCGCCGAGATTGGGCTGGACGCCGCGCGGCTACGCCGGATCGACGAGCACTTCGCCCGCTACGTCGACGACGGGCAGCTCCCGGGCTGGCTGGTGCTGGTCAGCCGGCGCGGGCGGATCGCACACCTGTCGACCTACGGCCAGCGCGACATCGAGGCCGGGTTGCCGGTGCAGCCGGACACCCTGTTCCGGATCTACTCGATGACCAAGCCGATCACATCTGTCGCCGCGATGATGCTCTACGAGCAGGGCGCGTTTCAGTTAACCGACCCGATCAGCCGGTTCCTGCCCGAGTTCGCGGACATGCGGGTCTTCGTCAAAGGCACCGCTGGCAAGCCGGTCACGGTGCCCGCGACGGAGCCGATCCGGGTCTGGCACCTGCTCACCCACACCGCGGGGTTGACCTACGGGTTCCACCACGCCAACCCGGTGGATGCGATGTACCGGGCAGCCGGGTTCGAGTTCGCCGCGTCAGCCGGAAAAGATCTGGCGGCGTCGTGTGCGGTGTGGGCCACGCTGCCACTGCTGTTCGAGCCGGGCACGGAATGGAACTACTCAATCTCCACCGACGTGCTTGGCAGGCTGGTCGAGGTGGTTGGCGGCAAGCCGCTGGATGACTTCTTCGCGGAGCGGATCTTCCAGCCGCTGGCGATGACCGACACCGGCTTCTGGGTGGACAGACCCCACGCTGGCCGGCTCGCCGCGCTTTACACCCCACAACCCGGTACCGGCCGGGCCATCCGGTTGGACGCGTACGGCAACATCGCCCTGCGCAGGCCGGAGACGCTGTCCGGCGGTGATGGCCTGGTGTCCTCTGCTCGCGACTATCACCGTTTCGCGCGGATGCTGGCCTGCGGAGGGAAGCTGGAGGGGGTGCGGCTGCTCGGGCCTCGCACGGTGCGCTACATGACCCGCAACCACCTTCCCGGCGGCGCCGACCTCGAGACATTCGGGCGCCCGGTGTTCGCCGAGGCCCGGTTCGAGGGCGTGGGATTCGGGCTCGGTTTCGCGGTGGTGCAGGACCCGGTCGCCTACCGCACGCTCACCAGCGTCGGGGAGTTCGCCTGGGGCGGGTTGGCCAGCACCGCATTCTGGGTGGACCCCGCCGAAGACCTGATCGTGCTGTTCCTCACCCAGCTGGTGCCGTCCTCGACCTACCCGATCCGAACCCAGCTGCGCCAGCTCGTCAACCAGGCGTTGGTGGATTGACCCACACTGGGGATTACAAATAGTGACAGATTCACCCCTTGGAGCCGGTAACGAGTCGGTTCTGTGCAGCGAAAACCACAGTGATAGGTACGTGCAGTAACCGGCACGGGGTTGTAGCGGCAGCTGTTCGACTCGCTCCAGGGGAGGCCTCTGTGTTCGTGCCTGCGCCGCCGTACGGTTCCTTCGCGTCGCCGAGACCGTCGCATCCGATGAGTGGCCCAGGTATCGCGCGCGCCGTGCTCAGCCTGCTGACCACGATCGGATTCATGATGTTCGCCGCCTGGATGATCTTTGCCGGGGTGGCCATCGGTGGTGGCCCGGCGCAGCAGATCACCGCCACGCCTCCGGTGCGTGCGCTGCCCGCGGAACCGACCGCGCCGGGTTCCACGTTGGCCTTCGACCAGGTCTGGACCACCTCCGATGGCAACACGATCGTCGCGGGGGCACCGAAGATGGGCACGTCCGACTCGTCGCTGCATCCGGGCATGTCGGTGATCCGGGTCGCGGTGACACTGACTAATAACGGCGACACGGAGTGGAGCCCGGTCTTCACCACGTTCAACGGAACGCTCAACCGCGCGCCGGTGCAGGAATCGAACGAAGGCGACTGGAGATACTCGATGCCGATCGCCCCGAACACGTCGGTCACCCTCAGCAAGGTCTTTCTCGGTGGCGGCGGTCAGTTCAGCCTGGCCGTGAGCACCTCGGACGGCGTGGCGTTGTTCACCGGTCGGGTCTGACCCGACCCGGCATCCGGATGGAGATCTTGGTACCGCTGCCGGGGACGGTATCGGCAACCAAGTCGTAGCCGTCGCCGAATTTGGCATGCAGCTGATCATCGATGGTGCGCAGGTTCGCCAAGAGGGCAGCGTCCTCAGTGCCGGGGCCGTTGTCCTCGACGGTGATCAGGCAGTCGTCACCTTCCATGCCGGCGGTGACTGTCACGGTGCCGCCGAGTTGCTTGCGCTCGACGCCGTTGCGGACCGCGTTGTCCACCAGCTGCTGGACGGCCAGAAACGGCAACACGACCGGCAGTGCCTCCGGTGCGACATGCAGCTCGACGCGAAGGCGTTCGCCGAAGCGCGCCTGTTGCAGCGTCAGGTACAGCTCGATGTTCTCCAGTTCCTCAGCCAGGGTGGTCTCGGTGACCGACCGGACGGAGTACCGGGCGAACTCCGCAAAAACGATCAGCAGGTCACGCGCGCGGGCTGGGTCTGTGCTGACGAAGGCAGCAATCGTGCTCAACGTGTTGTTGAGAAAATGCGGGGAGATCTGGTCGCGCAGCGTCCGCAACTCGGCGCGCAGTCGCTGCACGGCGCGCTCCAGATCGGCGAGCATCTGCTGGTCGGTCACCTCGCGCCCGCCCTCTCGCCCACTGAGCACGACCGGCGCCCGGACCGCCGCCATATGCTTACCGGGTCGCAGACCGCGCCAGGTGGGATGCCCCAGCCGGCCATTGGGAGTCCATTGCCGGTAAGAGACCTCGCCCAGCAACCGCGGAGCCACCCAGTGCACGGCCCGGGTGGAGTCACGCGGCACCTCGTCGGTGAATGGACTGCTGTGCTGTTCCAGCTCAGTCAACAAATCGCGCAATTCCCGCCGTCTCGCGGCGGTGAAACCCGTCCCGACCTGGCCGGCGTACCTCAGGCCGCGCTCGGTGGGCACCCCGACGAGCAGGGCACCGATCTCGGTAGCGCGGCGTCGCTCGGGGATCCAGCCACCGATGATCACTTCCTGGGTCTGGCGCAGCGTGGTCTGCACCCAGCTGCGGGACCGGCCGGGTTGGTAGCTGGAATCCGCGCGCTTGGCGATCACACCGTGCAGTCCGTACTGCGCCGCGGTGTCCAGCACGACCTGGCCGTCGGTATCGGTGAAATACGGCGGCAGCACTACCGGGCCGCCAGCGAAATCCAGCTCCTCCAGCAACTCACGCCGGCGTTGGTAGGGCAGCCCGACGGTGGACCGATCATCGACCCGCAGCACGTCGAACACGTAGTAAGCAACCGGCGCCCGGCGTAGCATCGCCGGCGTCGGGCGTTGCACGTTCATCCGCAGCTGTAGCTGCGCGAAGCTCGGCCGCCCGCAGGAATCCAGGGCAACGATCTTGCCGTCCAGCAGCAGGCGGCGCCGTCCGGCGAACGCTTCGAGTTCCGGGTAGGCGGCGGAGATGCTGCGATGGGTGCTGCTGAACAGGCGCATCCGGCCGGGCTGGGAGCAGGCCAGCGAGCGCACCCCGTCCCAGTCGAACTCAAATGCCCATTGCGGCCCGGCAGGCAGCGGCCCCGCGGTCGGCAGCATGGGGCGGACCAGGTCGGACATCTCTCCTCCCGATCAGCTGCGGGACTTTTTCGACGCCCGCCGTCCGTTATCGCCCTTGCGCTGTTTCGGCACATCCACTGGCTGTCCCCGAGCGGCCTTGGCCGCCTCGACCGAGGCCTGCAACGCGGTGATCAGGTCCACTGAGGGCACTGGCTCGGCCGGCGTCGATGGGGGGGCGACGTCGTGTCCATTGCTCTTGGCTTCGACGATAGCGAGCAGGGCCTCGCGGTAATCATCGTGGTAGGCGCCGGGTTCGAAGTCGGTGGACATCGCCTCGATGAGCGTGTCGGCCATGGTCTGCTCGGCATCGCTGACCGTCACTGCGCGGTCGAGCACGTCGAACTGGGCTTCCCGTATCTCATCGGGCCACATCATGGTCTGCAGCGTGAGCACGTCGTCGCGGGGCCGCAGCACGGCCAGCGATTCCTTGGTCCGCACCGCGATCTTGGCCAGTCCCACCCGCCCGGTGCGCTGCAGCGCAGCGCGCAGCAACTCGTAAGGCTTGCGGCCCGCCGCCTCGGGTTCCAGGTAATAGCCGCGAGCCAGGGCGAGCGGGTCGACCTGCTCGGCGGGCACGAAGGCCTGCAGCTCCACAGTCTTGGCACTGGGCAGCGGCAGGTTCGCGAAGTCCTCGTCGGTCAGCACGATCGTCTCACCGGAGGGCAGCTCGTAACCTTTGGCCAGGTCGGCGTAGGCGACCTCCTCGCCGCAGGACTCGCATACCCGGCGGTATCGCACCCGAGCAGCGTCCTCGGCGTGCACTTGATGAAAGGACACGTCCCGGTCCTCGGTTGCCGAATACAGCCGGACCGGGATGCTGACCATCCCGAACGCCAGTGCACCCTTCCATATCGCCCGCATCACTCCACAGTGCCCGCACCGCTGCCCGTACGTCCAGTCCCGATCTCCGGCGGCCGACCCCGCATTCAGCGGGCTCAGCGGGGCTATGGGCACCCCGATAG
>JALZDU010000223.1 GCA_030862405.1 Actinomycetota bacterium
GTTGCCGGTGAGCCCCGAGGTCGGTCGCTCGGCCGGTGCGTTGCTCAAGGCGCGTCCATCCAACACGAGGTGCTCGTCCTGACGGGACGGCTTCGCTCAGGCCACTCCGTCCACGTTTTCCGAGGGCAGGACCTTGTGTAACCGGGTCAGCGCACGATGCTGCGCAACCCGGACCGCGCCCGGGGTTGACCCGATCGCCTTCGCCGTCTCCTCCGCCGTGAGTCCGACCACGACCCGCAGCACGAGGATCTCACGCTGCTTATTGGGCAGTGTGTCGAGCAGGCAACAACCCATCCAGTCTGGCAACTCGGCCACCGGGGGACGTTTGGGACCACCGGCCTTCACCGGCTCGTCGGAGATGCCCGTGATGGTGTCTGCCCGGTTCTGACTGGCAGCGCGGTACGCGTCCACCACTTTGTGTGCGGCGATGCCGTACACGAAGGTCAAGAATGGACGCCCCTTGGTCTCGGTAGTGGGGCAACGCCCTGACCACCGCGAGAAGCACCTCCTGGGCCACATCGTCCGCAGAAGCGAACGTACTCTCCTGCCGACCGAGACGGGCGCTGCAGTACCGCACCACGAGGGGATAGAGCCTTCGCAGGAGCGAGTCCATGGCGTGTCGTTCACCACGGAGAGCTGAGCCTACTAGGGCATCAAGCTCATTCTGTCGTCTTGTGACCTCTGACTTGCTTTCACTGGGGTCGAGCGTAGTGACATTATCAACAGACTCTGTCTTGACAGCCTCAGCAATTCGATCAGTTATTGACTGGACGTCGGCGACTGCATGATCGTCGTCCGGAATCGCCGCCATTGTCAGATCAAATAGCGAAAGTGCAGCGACAGGATGCCCCTTGGCCATGGCAGCCGAGTAGCACTCAGCGGCTACATCTCGTGTGCCCAAGATGAGTAACGAACAGCCGATGCAAAACAAGAGGTCTTCGTCATTCAACTCTGAGAGCTCACCGACCCCATGCAGGCCAAGCATTACGATCTTGCCACCTCCCTTGGAGCGGGCCCCTGTCAAGGAGTTATAGAGCGGCGCTACGCAATCGCATCAGACCAGCAGTATGACGTGCGTCACAGGTAGTTCCGTGTCTGAGGCTCCTAGAAGGCTGGTGTCGAACGGGAAGTTGGGGGGCGCGTCCGGTGGGAGCGCTCGGTGCGGGCAGACGCTCCTGCCGATGGCCCGCCTCACTGGTAGGCCACCCGACCCGCTCCAGGTATCTCGTGCATGCACCGCTACGCCCACCGATGCTGGGTCCGATCCGGTTCGGTGAACTCCCCGCCGACGCTGGAGGATCTTCGTTGCCGGGTGGTGTCAGGGCGGGTGCCGGGGCTACGGCGGTGCACCCTGCGGCCGCGGACTGTTCCGGGGAATGAGCTGGTTGATGTCGACCGCGGTGACCGCGGGCAGCGCCGCGGCGCGTTCGACGTTGCCGGTGGGTATGGACACCCGGAGGTAGTCAGCGGCGGGGCCGCCGACGCCCGCAGTACCGGCGAGCCCAACGATGCCGCCGAGCTCCTCGAGACCGGCTATGGCCTCGGCGGTGCGGCCCGGCTCGGTGGCTACTCGCAGGATCACCACGGGTTGCCCGGAGCGCCGAGCCTGCGCCAGCAGTGCGCGGTTGTACCGGTCCAAGGCGACCTCCGGGGGAGCGGGCGCAGCGGGCGCGCTGGGCGTCGGCGGCGAACTGGGTGCGACGGACGGCGGGATGGGCACGGCAGGCGCTGCGCCGGAGGGTTCGGAGCAGGCACTGATCAGCCCCGCTGCGCACAGTGACGCGAGTGCCGCTGCGCACCCAGGGAACTGCCGACTCGCCATCACCGCCTCCGCCCCTGCCGTGAGGGCTTGTCCGCAAGTATGCCGACCTCGGGACGCCCATGCCCCATGCCCCATGCCCCATGCATCATGGCGCCGCAAAGCGCTCGTGCCTCACCGCGCCGTCGGGATTGTGGCAAACTGCCGGCGGGATCGTTCTAGCTCGACCTGCGGCCGGGATAGGGTCCGCGTCCGTGAGAGCTCTGCGCCGCTTCACCGTCCGCGCCCAGCTGCCCGGCCCGCTGGCTCCACTGGAGACGCTGGCCACGAACCTTCGCTGGACCTGGCACCCGCCCACCCAGGACCTGTTCGCCTCGTTGGACCCCGGCACCTGGCGGCGCGTGGCGGGTG
>JALZDU010000229.1 GCA_030862405.1 Actinomycetota bacterium
GTCGGTAACGGGCAGGCCGGCTCGATCGGGCTGGGCTTCGCGATCCCGATCGACCAGGCCAGGCGAATCGCCAACGAGCTCGCCCGCACCGGTCAGGCAACCCAGGCCATCCTCGGAGTGAGCGTCCCTGCCGGACGGCCGGAGGACGGCGCGGCGGTGATCCAGCAGGTGGTACCCGGCGGTGCCGCCGCCGCTGCCGGGATCCAGCCCGGCGAGCTGATCACCAAAGTGAACGAGCGGGTGATCGGTAGCGGCGATGCGCTGGTCGCGGCGATCCGCTCGCATGCCCCGGGTTCTCAGGTCACCATCACTGTCAAGAACGCGGCCGGAGCCACCCGGCAGGTTCAGGTCACTCTCGGCAGCCAGCAGGTCGAAGCCCGCTGATGGGCAGCGACGGACCTGGTTCTCGGCTTGGCTGGCGCCCGGCTACGGTGCTCGTCATGGAACACAGCGTGCGCAACTTGGGGCGGGCTCTCATCGTGATCGTCGATGACCGAGTGGCGCACGGTGAGCATGAAGACACCACTGGTCCCCTGGTCACGGAGCTGCTCGAGGAGGCCGGCTTCGTCGTCGACGGTTCGGTGGCAGTGGCTGGCGAATCGGTGGACATTCGCAACGCCCTGAATACCGCGGTGATCGGCGGCGTGGACCTGGTGGTGACTGTCGGCGGTACCGGAGTGTCTCCACGGGACGTCACCCCGGACGCCACGGCGGGTGTGCTCGACCGGCCGGTCCCGGGCATCGCCGAGGCCATCCGCGCCTCCGGGCTCGCCGCCGGCGCCGTGGACGCGGGCCTTTCTCGCGGGATGGCTGGAGTGTCGGGCAGCACCCTGGTGGTCAACCTGGCGCCGTCGCGGGCGGCGGTCCGCGACGGGATGGCCACCCTCACACCGCTGGTCGGACGGGTGATCGATGAGCTCTCCTGGCCGGACGTGGCTGAGTAGCCACACGGCCGGGTAGCTACCACGGCGGGGTAGCCACCACGGCGGGATAGCCACCACCGCGGCGGGTCCGAACGGGGCGCCGTTGCGGGCCCGCTGCGGTGGGTGGCGGTTCAGGGCTTGCCGTTCACTCTGCCGTTTCGGTTCAGCGCATCCTCGAGCACCTGGCTCATGTTTCCGATCCGGTCGTGGTAACGCCCGCCGGTGGCCTTGTCCACGGTGGAGACTGCGGCCTCCACCCCCTTGACGGCGTAGGGGGCGGCCTTCTCGACGTAGGGGGCGGCCTTCTCCCTGGCCTGCTCGACGATCGGGCCGGCCCTTTCAGCGACCTTTTCGGCGTACGGGCCGGCCTTGTTGATGGCTTGTTCGACCATCGGACCGGCTTTCACCCTGGCCTGCTCGACGTAGGGGGCGGCCTTCTCCATAGCCTGCTCAACGTACGGAGCGGCCTTCTCCTTGGCCTGCTCGACGTAGGGGGCGGCCATCTTGCTGGCCTGCTCCACGAGAGGAACGGCCATTTCGACGGCCTGACTCACCATGTCCTTGATCTTGTTCCCTAAAGTCATGTTCGGCGCCCTTTCGCTCGTGGTGAGGAACCTATCCTGGCACTGGGATGGAGTAGCCGGAAGTGATCGGTACGGGGCTATTCTGTCCGACCATGCGGTCGGGAGGTATGTCAACGTGAAAGAGGTAGCGACCGGCCGCGCGCGGAGGCTGCATCATGTGTTCGGGGACGTCCTTCCCGACAGCACCACCGACGACCGGCCCGATGATCGCGACGATGAGGAGTCCTATGCGCGGGAGCGATGGCTGCGGGACAATCGCCCCCCGCACCACGATTCCGTACCATGATCTTCAGTGCAGGGTGACGGTCAAGGTTTGAGACAGCGAGACTGCCGCAACCCGAGTCGCCGCAACCGGGTCGAGTGTCACTAATACCAGCCTGCCGTCGCGCTCCCCGCTACGTGCGCCGGCTTCCAGCACCGCGAGCACTCGGGCGCTGCGGGCCAGCACCACCGGCTCGTCTTGCCGCTCGCCTACGGTCACCACATCTACCGTGGCACCGGGACGCAGCAATGCGGCGACGTCCGGGTCCGCAAGCCGCAACGGGACACTCACCGCGTCCGGCTGTGCCGATACCGCGCGGGTCAGGGCTGGGCCGGTCAGCCGCACATCGGTCACCGGCTCGCCACGCCGTACTGGTGCCGCCAGCGTCCGGCCCAACACAGCGTCCGGGGTCCGGGCGGCACCGTCGGGCAGCACCTGAGCGGGTATCCCGCGCATCGTCACCTCGGTTGCCCCCAGCACGGTGCCCGGAGCCAGGTCCTGCGTAGCGACCACTACCGCGACGGCGGATTGCTTCCCGGGAGCCACCGCCAGCACCGCGGCGGCCACGACGAGCGCTGCGGCGGTGGCCCGGCGCAACAGCAGGGTGCGTCCGAAGCCAGATCCCCGCCACAGCACATCCCACCGCTCCCGCAGCAGCGGCGCCAACGTGCGCGGTCCACTGTGGTGTCGCCATCGCCCCATTTCCGCCTCCCAGCTCTGCCCAGCACGGCTACGGGCGCGACGCTAGACAAGATCCCGGCTGGGGCCGGGGTTCCCGATGGGCAGGCTGTGGAAATCCGGGTGGGTGGGGATGACTTCAGCGATCAGGACGCGGTCGTCGCTGAACCTGAGGACGACGAGGATGATGCCGAGCCGGACTTGGACGTCGAGTCGGTGGTGGACTTCGATTCGGATCCCGGCTTGGACTTTCCGTTCGATCCCAATTCGGACTTTTCTTTCGAACCGGACTCAGACTTGTCCTTTGAGCCCGCCTCCGCCCCATTGCTGGAGCGGCTGTCATTGCGATAGAAGCCGCTGCCCTTGAAGACGATGCCCACCGAGGAGAACAGCTTGCGCAGCCGACCGGAACACTCGGGGCAGTCGGTCAACGACGGGTCGGTGAACTTCTGCACGGTGTCGAAGTGATGCTCACACGCGGTGCACGCGTAAGAGTAGGTCGGCACGTCTTCCTCCACGTACTGGCACTCTGCACACGAGAGTGCCAGTACGATGATGCGCCAGCCCGGTACAGCTACGCAAACGTGCACGTCAGGGACGTGTAAGCGGGACCAACCCTTTTCCTGGGGTCAAGGCCGCGCTGACCCGAACATCGTGCGGCTGTACCGGTAGTGAAGCGACCACCTCGTCGTCACGAACGATGGCTACCAGAGGGGTATCGGGCGCCGCTAGCGGAAGCGTCCGATCGTAATATCCACCGCCACGGCCCAGCCGGACCCCGTGCTGGTCGACGGCCAGGGCGGGCACCAGTACCAGCACCGCGGTGGCGATCACCACGCAACCCAGCCGTGGCCCGACGGGCTCGTACAGCCCGAACCGTCCGACCCGAAGCGACTCCACGCCGGTGTACTCAGCCCAGTCCAGCGCCCCAGGGCTACCGACCACCGGCAGCAGCACCCGGCAACCGCGGCGCACCAGGCCGTCGAGTAGGGCCGGCGAACCCGGTTCGGCGCCGACCGGCCAGTACGCGCACACCGTACCGGGCACACCCAGCGGGAGCCGGGCTGCAGCCAGGGCGGCCGCCTCCGCCTCCCGCACCACATCCGGCACCGCCTGCCGCGCCGCGGTGAGCCGGCGCCGCTGCTCCCACTTGGCGACCTCGTCCACGTAACCGCCCGACATGGAGACTTATCGTGGCTATCGGAGCGTCCACAGCCACGATAAGTCTCCATGTCGCGCCGGGGTGGACGCCAACGCGTGCTGCGCTGCGGGTCGATAAGGTCGGGCGTCATGAGCTCCCCGATTCGTGCTACACCCGGGCACAGTGCGTTTCGCACCGCCGTGGTGCCGGCCGCAGGGCTCGGTACCCGCTTCTTACCGGCGACCAAGACCGTGCCCAAGGAGCTGCTGCCGGTGGTGGATACCCCGGCGATCGAGTACATCGCGGCCGAGGCGGCGCAGGCCGGTGCCGATCGCCTCGTGCTCGTCGTTTCGCCGGGCAAGGAGTCGGTAGCAGCGCACTTCGACTCCAGCCCGAACCTCGAGGCCGAACTGCGCGGCCGTGGCAAGGAAGAGTTGCTGGCCAAGGTGCGCCGGGCACCCGCGCTCATCCGAGCCGAGGTCGCATTGCAACACAAGCCGCAGGGCCTTGGGCATGCGGTGGGTTGCGCCGAGCCGTTGCTGACCGAGTCCGACGACGCCGTGGCCGTCTTGCTGCCCGACGATTTCGTGTTGCCCACCGGTGTCCTGACCAAGATGGCCGCGGTCCGCCAGCGCTACGGCGGCAGCGTGCTCTGCGCCTTCCAGGTGTCCCTAGAGCAGATCTCCGCGTACGGGGTGTTCGACGTCGATGACGTTGCTGACCTTGACGACGCTGACGTCAAGCGGCTGCGCGGCATGGTGGAGAAACCGTCACCGGATCAGGCGCCGTCCACGTTGGCCGCGGCCGGTCGCTACTTGCTGGACCGGGTGGTGTTCGACGCGCTGCACCGGATCGCGCCCGGCGCTGGTGGCGAGCTACAGCTCACCGACGCCATCGCTTTGCTGATCGATGAGGGTCACCCGGTGCATGTCGTGGTGCACCGCGGCGAGCGCCACGACCTGGGCAATCCGGCAGGATTCCTCAAGACTTCGGTGGGCTTCGCGCTGGAGGATCCCGATATCGGTCCGGATCTGTGGATCTGGTTGCGCGATAGGTTGAAGCGGGAGAGCACGTGTGGTCGCTGGATGAGCAACTCGGGCGGGTGCTGGACGCCGCGGTGCGTCCAGCAC
>JALZDU010000247.1 GCA_030862405.1 Actinomycetota bacterium
CCTGACCACCCGTTGAGCACCGGCGCTCACGGACATCGCACGACAGCACCGCGGCGAGGGCTGCAACAGGAGGACACCAGCGTGGCCAAGGACTACTACGCAATCCTGGGCGTGCCGAGGAATGCCAGCGTGGAGCAGATCAAACGTGCGTACCGCAAGCTGGCTCGTGAGCTGCATCCCGATGTGAATCCCGATGCGCAAGCGCAGCAGCGTTTCCAGGACGTCACCGCCGCCTACGAGGTGCTGACCGACCCGCAGAAGCGCCAGATCGTCGACCTCGGCGGGGATCCGCTGGAGTCGGGACGCGCCGGGGGTGGCGGTGACCCCTTCGGCGGGTTTGGCTTTGGCGACATCATGGACGCCTTCTTCGGTGCAGCCGGCGGACCCGGGCGGCGAGGGCCGCGTAGCCGGGTACAGAGCGGTTCTGACGCGTTGATCCGGTTGCAGCTCACCCTTGAAGAGTGCGCCAGCGGTGCGTCGCGCGAACTCACCGTGGATACCGCAGTGCTGTGCGGGGAATGCAGCGGTTCCGGATGCGCGCCAGGTACCGGGCCGCAGACCTGTGACACCTGTAGCGGTTCGGGCGAGGTGCAGAACGTACAGCGCTCCTTCCTCGGTCAGGTGGTCACCTCGCGGCCGTGCCCGGTGTGCCGCGGCATCGGCGAGGTCATCCCGGATCCCTGCCGCCAATGCGGTGGGGACGGACGGATCCGCGCTCGCCGCAACGTCACTGCCAAGGTGCCGGCCGGAGTGGCCGACGGGATGCGGGTGCGGCTGGCCGGGCAGGGCGAGATCGGCCCCGGCGGCGGCCCGGCTGGCGATCTCTACGTCGAAGTGCAGGAGGTACCGCATGAAACGTTCACCCGAGACGGCGCTGATCTGCACTGCACGGTGCGGGTGCCGATGACCTCCGCCGCACTGGGCACCACCGTCTCGTTGGACACCCTCGACGGCACCGAGGAGGTCCGGGTCGAAGCGGGCACCCAGTGTGCGACGGTGCTCACCCTGCGGGGACGAGGGATGCCCCGGCTGCGCAGTACGGGCCGTGCCGAGGGACGCGGTGATCTGTTCGTCCACCTCGACGTCGTGACCCCGACGCGGCTGGACTCCCGGCAGATGGAACTGTTGCGTGAACTTGCCACTCTACGCGGGGAGGAGCAGGCCGAACTCACGGCTAACGGCCGGGCCGGCGGCTTGTTCTCCCGGTTGCGGGACTCCCTAGGCGGACGCTGACGGACGCTGACGGGCACCGGGAAAGGTCGTGAGTAGCCTGCCGGTGTTTTCGGCTGCGCAGCTGCCGCCTGAGGGCGCCGTGGCGATCCTGGACGGACCGGAGGGCAGGCACGCCGCCACCGTGCGCCGGCTGCGCCGCGGTGAGCGTCTGGTGCTCACTGACGGCTGTGGTGAGCTGGCCCTCTGCGAGGTGTTCGAGACCGGCCGAGACCGGCTGCGGCTGCACGTGCTGCGCCGCCAGACCGCGCCGGCTCCGGTATTGCGGGTGACGCTGGCCCAAGCACTGATCAAGGGCGAGCGTGGCGAGCTGGCGGTGGAGCTGGCGACCGAGGCCGGGGTGGACGCAGTACTGCCGTGGCGGGCCAGCCGCTGCGTTGCCCAGTGGGAGGAGGGGCCACGCACGGCCAAGGCGCTGTCTCGTTGGCGGGAAACTACTCGACAGGCCGCCAAGCAGGCCCGCCGGGCATGGTTTCCCGAGGTGTCCGAGCCGGTGGACACCACAATGCTCGGACAGCGCTGCACCGCGGCGGCGGGATGCTTGGTCCTGCACGAGGCAGCCACCGAGTCGCTGACCGCGGTGCCGTTGCCCGCTGAGGGCGAATTGGTGCTCGTCGTCGGTCCCGAGGGCGGCATCACCGAGGCGGAACTCGTCGCGCTGACTGCCGCGGGGGGCCGGCCAGTGCGGCTGGGTCCCGAAGTGTTGCGTTCATCGAGTGCGGGAATAGTAGCTCTCGGTGCAATCGGAGCCCTTTCTGGACGTTGGTTTACGCCATTTAGGTGGTTTGTAGAGTGACATAGCTGAGTAAGGGTTACCTTAGGTGGGAAATACCGGGGAAGGCCACCTGATCAGGTACACGTTCCTTTCGGGCTCACCAGCCCGGAGAAGCCCGCCGGACACCTCCCCCCTCGGTCTGGCGGCGCCGCGCCGCAGCGGGATGGCCCCCAGTTTCCGC
>JALZDU010000248.1 GCA_030862405.1 Actinomycetota bacterium
ACCATGCGGCGAGGTGCCCGTGTGAGCAGGTCCTTTTCCGCGTCGCCTCCCTCCGAACCGGACGTGCGGTGAAGTAGGCCGCCGGCGAGGTGCCCGTGGTGTGGGTCCTTTTCCGACGACCCCTTCCCAAACCGGACGTGCCCGATTTCCGTGGCATCCGGCTTTCCAGTGCTTATCGTGGCTGTCGTGTCGGGCATCCGCTGTAGTGGATGCTCTCATGGCATACGCGGCAGACGACCAGGGTTTTGCGGTGGCGTGCGGCCATCCGCGCGGCCCATTCGGGTTGTTGCTTCCGCCCTTTGGGATCGAGGTCTTTGAGTGCCCGGATATGGTGCACCTCGACCTGAGTCCCAGAACCGCATAATTCGCAGCTGTCGGCGAGGAGTCGTTGTACGATTTCTGACCGGCGGTTGCTCCAGACGCGGGGCGGGTTGTCGTTGAGGACTGTCGGCGTGGTGTCCCGTGCCAGTGATATGCCACCCCACTGCGCTACGAGTGGTGCTCGTGCGCCATCGCGGTGCGCCGTGACCTGAAGGCCACGGCGGGGACCGTGCTCGGTGTCCAACACGGCACGGTAGCGTCGATAGACCTGAGCGACCCTGATCCGGTATTTTCGGGCCAGGGTCTTGGTCAATGATCGCTCCATGACGTACTTCAACCGGCCGAGCCGATGACGGTTGAACGCCAGCTTGTAGTATTGCGCGACACCCCGGAACTCGGCTTGGAACTGGGCGACGATACTGAAGTCCGTATCGACGGTTCGTTCGGTTCGCCGGATCGGTTTGCCATGATGCAGATAAGGCGCACACTTGGCGTGGATGACGTCGACCGGAATTTTCAACCCGATCGCCGCGTTGATGCTGCGGTGACCGCGATGATCGTGCTTGTGGTCGGCGTGCATCACCACGATTTCATAGCCGAGGAACCGAGCGGCGCGCGTCCGCCCATGGGTGATCAAGGTCTTGCTCGGTGACAGTTCCAGCTTGAGTTGGTCATGCAGGAACGTGCCGATGCTTGCCTTGATCTCCTCGGCCTCCTGTCGTGGACCGGCGAAGCCCAACAGCCAATCGTCGGCGTAGCGGCAGTACCGCAGCCGCCGGTAGCCTGGATCGTCCGGGTCCCGGGAGGGCATGGTCTTCATCTGCATGCGCAGCATGTGACCTGCCCGCCGGTCACCGCGTTGTTCCAGTCTGCAGGCGCGCTGCCACAACCGCATGTAGGGACGATATGGCGTGCGTCGCGTTCCCCGGTTATAGGCAGGAAGAACGGCTTGCTCGATGTAGGTGTCCAACCGGTCCAGGTAGATATTGGAGAGGATGGGCGATACCACGCCGCCCTGCGGACAACCGCTGAGCGTCCGATGGTAGCGCCAGTTCTCCAAATATCCAGCCCGAAGCAGCCCGTCGATGAGGCGAAGAAACCGCCCGTCGTGAATCTTCTCGGCCAAGATTGATCTCATGATCGAGTGGTCCAAAGATCCGAAACAGTCGGCAATGTCGCCCTCGACGAACCACACTGTCCCATGCCATTGATGGGTGATCTCCCGGAGGGCTGTGTGACATCCGAGTCCCGGACGGAACCCGTGGGAATGGTCAGAGAACTGCGGCTCGTAGTACGCCTCCAAGATCAGGCGAAGTACTTCTTGCAGCAGCTTGTCCGACCACGTCGGCAACCCCAGTGGGCGCTTCTTCGTTGTTCCCTTCTTCTCAATGTAGGTGCGTCGCACTGGTGTCCACCGGTATCGCTCGTGACGGAGCCCGGTGATGATCGCCTCGATCTTGTCGAGGTTCATGCCGTCCACGGTCTCGTTCGTTGCTCCCGGAGTCATCGCGCCCGCGTTCCGGTAGAGCTTCCCGTAGGCAACCAGGTACAGGTCCGGGTTGAACAGACATCGGTAGACCCGTTCCAGTGGCAATCCTCTCTTACCGCGTTCACGAATGATCTCCAGTACGGTTGCGGCCTCTCGCATCTCGCGCACCTCACCGCCCTTGTTGATCTACAAGCACCTGTGTCCCTTCGCCCTGTGCACCGGCTCTCCCGGGCTCCGTGGTCGGTCGTGACTCCGGCGACTACTACGGACACTACGTGACCATGGGGCTCGCGCCCTGTAGGCCATCCCGAATTCCTCCTGCGTTGGACGTATCGAGCGTGACGTAGGCGGCCCCGTCCGTCCCCTTGAACAGGTTCGTTACCTATCGCTCACCGGCCGGGAGATTGAGACGGCGAAACTCGGAACCGTCCGATGCCGGTGACCCCGACCTCAGGTGTCGTGTCGGGGGGTGTGCGCAATTCCACCACTGGAGACTGGGCTTCAAGCAGTTTGGCCTTCGCCATATCACGCGGGCCTTGCACGGCAGCGCCTTCGACACCTTCCCAACGCCCCGCGCTTTCCCGTCATGCTGTGGTCCCCTCGCGCTTTCGCGTCCAGGTAAGACGGGTGGCCCAGAGGTCACCTCCTCCCGAACCTCTGCCCCCTGAGGGGGCGATCCCACACCGAGTTAGACGGCGCACAGTTTCCTCGCATCCGGCTCTCCAGTAGTTACGGCGTGAGTGGCGGGGGCGTGTTCTGGCGGATGCTGTCATGGCAGGCTCGGCAGACCACGAGGGTCTTGGCTTTTCTGCTTGCGCAGTACACCGGACTACATGGCGCGGTAGTCCCGGGGGCTGTAGCGCGGGCCGAAGCGGGGGCGGCGGAAGCCCGACGCCTCGATGTAGCGCACCGCCCGGTGCCGATGCGGCGCGTAGGGCGCGAG
>JALZDU010000267.1 GCA_030862405.1 Actinomycetota bacterium
AGGACGGCGATCGGCGGGCGTTCGATGCGCTTGTTCCCGACCTCGTCCCCGTGCCAGTCGCCCCACAGGAACGCGTCAAGATCCCAGTCGCTGAAGCCCTCGACCGCCTCCGTGAGCTGGCTTTGAAACGACAGACGACGCATCTCACCGTCGGTGACCACGGCGAGGCCGGCGTCCTCCTGCAGGCGGATCGCCGCCTCGACCGCTGCGTCCTCGACCCGCTTGAACTCGGGAGCACCGATCTCACCGTGCTTCAGGCGCTCTCGCGCCTCAAGAAGCTCGCGCGGCCTGAGGAGGCTGCCGACGACGTCAGTACGCGCCGCGATCACGACGCAAACCTACGCGAAGCACACTCTCATGCCGCGATGCGTGTGGTTCGAAATATTCCGCTGACCCATCCACCAGCGGGACACGCCGTGAGCGTGCTGCGTAGCAGTAACGCACGGTCCTGCCGATAAGCGGGCATTCGGTCATTATGGGATGTCTAGCTGCAGCCTGATCAAAGCCGGCACCTTGAGCGCACAAAGCTCGCGCACTTGCTTTCGCCGGTGGTGGGGTCAGGTGGAAGGGGCCAGGGCATCGAGGGCAGCGGGGCGGGGTACGGGGGGTCCGTAGCCAGTTAGCCGGGCCCGGAGTGCTGCGGCACCGAGAGCCGGGTGGAACAACAACGCTGGGGAGCCCATGAGGTGGTAAACACGGGCAAGGACGGCGTGCGCGCGCCGGTCCCCATGAGCTGCCAGGGCGCTGAGCTGTCGAGTCCATTGGCCGAGCAGCGCCTGTGGGAGGGACTGACGGCCCGCGCTGGTGGGATAGCGCAAATCTTCACTGGTGGAGATGGCCCAGGGCAGCGACACGACGGCGGCGAACTTGCGGAGTAGTCGACGGGTGTATCCCGGCCCCAGCCTGGTGGCCAGCGCCTGGCGCAACAGGAGGGCTTCGCAGGCCGCGACCGTGATGCCTTGTCCGTAGATCGGGTTGAATGCGCATAACGCGTCGCCGACGACGAGCAACCCGGTGGGCCAGTCTGGGACCTGCTCGTAGTAGTGGCGGCGGTTGCCGGTTTGGCGATGCACGGCAACGGTGCTGATCGGTTCGGCGTGGCGCGCCAGCTCCGCCAGCGCTGGGTCAGGTAATCGCTGGAGGAACGACTCGAATCCTGCGGCATCGCGCGGAGGCCGGTGCTCACCGCAGCCGACGGCGCTCACCAGCCAGCGGCCGCCCTCAACCGGCAGCGCGATACCGCCGACCAACGTTGCCGGCGTCTGCTGGATGACAACACCCACGGCATCAAACTGAGACGGGGCAGCGGCATACATCCGGGTGGCGTAACCCACCCCGGAATCGACCTGAGAAACCGGTGCCGCCCGCACACCAGCATCGGCCAACCAGACCGGTAGCCGTGAGCTGCGCCCAGATGCGTCGACCACGAGATCGGTCAGCACGGTGGAGCCGTCCGCCAAACCCACCTCCCACTGCTGATCACGACACCGGAGGCTGGTCACCTTTGAACCGGCGCGGATCTGCACCCCGGCCAGCTCCACCACCCTGCGCCGAATCACGTGCTCGAATAGCGGACGAGTCACAGACAACACCTCGAACGCGCGTTGACCGACAGGCAGCCAGCCCTGCTCGGCAAGCCATGGCAGCTCACCGGTGTCGAAGGGCACCGCGCCAACACCGAGCAGCTCTTGCCGCGAGCCGGGCAACAGCTCCTCCAGGGCAAGGAGGCCACGGAAGAGGAACACATGTGGCTGCTCCCCCTGTGGTACTCCAGCCCGGGGCTTCGGGTCACCAGGCAGGACGTCGCGCTCAAGCACCATCACCGAGTTGCCTCTGCCGGCTGCGGCGGCAGCGGCGAACAACCCCGCCATGCTCGCCCCCAAGACAACGACCCGCCACGGTCCTTCCCTCGGCCTCTCAGCGACCACCACATCCCCAACCTAACCCCTGACAACAGTTCTTGATCTTAAACTGGTGGTCACTTGTCGGGATCTCCTGGTCGCAGCCCAGCCGCAGCCCTCAGCCTCTGAGCAGGTCGAGGACATTGAGATTGAGAAGGTCGAGAAGCTGGTGCTCGCGCTGGGCGCTGAGGCCAGCAAGCCGCGCTCGGTCCAGGCCCTCTTGGCGCTCCCAGGCCAGTAGGTCGGCGAGTAGTTCGGCGCGAGGTCGGTGGTGCAATCCGGCGGCGCGGGCCGCTGAGCCATTGCGGGCGCAGAATCCCTCCCACCCAGGTTCGCCGATCCACATGGGCAGCGATTCAGGGCCCCTGTATTGATTGACACCCTGCGCAATCAGCCAGGCTGACTGCGCCGTCACCACCGTCGCGCGGTGTCCACCGACAGCGCGAGACAGCTCGATCCACTGTTCAAATGACACCGTCGGTCCCACCGCGTTGTATGTGCCGGTGATGCCCGTCTCGGCGGCGTCAAGCAGCCAGGCGCTGAGGTCTCGGACGTCGATCACCTGTGTCGGTGCGTTCGGTGTCGCCGGGACCAGCATCGCGCCAACGGGATCACGCGCAGCTCGGGCGACCCAGTAGCCCGAGCGCCCGGTGTGGTCTCCTGGGCCGCCGATGAGCCCGGCACGGGCGATCAGCAGCCGGTGTGCGACCGCTGCGGTAGATGCCTGCTCGCAGGTGACCTTGGCCGGCCCGTACAGCGTGGTGTCGACCTCGTCGCACTCGGTGGGCGCGAGGACCTCCGCGGTCTCGTCGGCACCCGCAGTCGCCGAGGACGCATAGACACTGCAGGACGAGACATAGGTCCAGTGTTGTGTTCGATCACCCAGTGCGGTCAGCGCAGCGCGCACCAGCCTTGGCTGCCAGGACACCTCCATGACCGCATCCCAGTTGCGCTGGGCCACTTGATGGTATGCGCCGGGCTGGCGTCGGTCGGTGCGGAGTAACACTGCACCCTGCGCAGCGTCACCGCTCTCGCCCCGCGCAAGGCAGGTCACCGCATGTCCCCGCTCGGCTGCCTGCCCAGCCAATTCCCGTCCCAGCAGGCCGTGCCGCCGAGCACCAAGACCTCCATGCAGGACAGTCAAGCGCTCTGTGTTCTGGCCCGCGGGTTCACCCACACGCCGAAGCAATAAGAAGCGGCCACCTCAAGTCGGCGCATGGACAGGCGTAGCGCTAGCTCCTGCACACTTCCCTCAAGCGAACCGCTTACGGTGCAGGCGCCTCCTGAGGACGGCAAGATCACCCCATGCCGT
Organism: Actinomycetota bacterium; assembly: GCA_030862405.1. GTDB lineage: Bacteria > Actinomycetota > Actinomycetes > Mycobacteriales > Pseudonocardiaceae. The sequence goes on from JALZDU010000267.1 coordinate 3,214, forward strand.
AGGCGGATCTTGATCGACAAGACAAGTAGGGTCCTCAGGAGAAGCGCTGGGCAAGGCAGCGACGTGCCGTTAGCAAGCTCAATCGACGTCGGGTGCCTGGACGAGGACGCGCTGGGTGATGTCAACGTTCGGGCGGGCCAGCACGTCGAGTTTCCAGCCCTCATCGAGACCAGTCAGGTCAACGGAGACGCTTCCCTGGTTCACCGCCGTTGCAATGGACTGGGCCGCGGCGATAGCTGCATAGAACTTCGCAGCGAAGACGGACGCGGCCAGGTCACTTATCGACGAGGCCGTCGCCACCACCACGGCGGTCGACTCCAGGAGTACCTCTGCACCATCAAGGGTGTCGCAGCCGTTGAGCACGACCAGCACCGGGGTGATGTCGGTCGCGCCCAGAGCGCGGGCGAGAAGGTCGTATGGCACGTCTTAGCCCTCGGGTGCTTCCACTCTGCCGTTGTCGAACAGGAGCGCGGCGTCACCGGCGTGGCCAGAAAAGTGCACGACGTGGGGCCGCAGGTCGTTGAGACCGGCGATCAAGTCGTCTGAGGTGGCTGCCGGACGGTAGTCGATCGTGATGAGGCCCGATGCAGCGCGCGGCGGACTTGGTCCTGGACACCACGGACCTCTGCATCGGTCCGCAGATTCTGCTCGGGATTGGCGGTGAGGTAGAGCACGCGCAACTGTTCAGGCTTGGGCGCGGGCACCGTGCGAAGCTCATGCACGTAGCGCACGGTGGAGCTCGACAGGCGAGCCACCTCGCGGGCGTGCGCCTTTTCAGACGGGTGCCGGCGGGCGTCTGCCTGGTCGGCGGCCCGAGATTCGGCCTTGCGCTTATTCTCCTCGCGCTGGGCGGACGCTCGTGCCTCCCGGTCGAGGATGGTTTGAGCGGTCGCGAGATCCCTGGCGAGGCGTCCCAATCTAGTCGAAGCCTTTGTGACCGTGGCGTCTTCCGCGGCGGCTTTGCGCTCGGCGCTGGCGGCGTTGCGCCGATGCGTGCGGGCCATCGACTCGCTGGTCCGAGGGGTGATCTTGGCGAGTTCCCTGGCCGCGTCGGCGCGGTGCTTGGCTGCCGCGGATCGCGTCTTTGGCCATGGCCTTCTCCTCGGTCCCCTGCTGCTTCTTGATGGTCGCGATCTTGTCGCAGTACTGCTTCTCGGACATGGCCCTCCTCAGGCGGCAACTACAGCATGCATGGAGGGCCTGACGTGAGAC
>JALZDU010000269.1 GCA_030862405.1 Actinomycetota bacterium
TGATGGCTTGGCGGATCCACCAGGTGGCGTAGGTGGAGAACTTGTATCCCTTGGTGTAGTCGAACTTCTCCACCGCACGAATCAGACCCAGGTTGCCCTCCTGGATCACGTCGAGGAATGGCATGCCGCGGCCGGTGTAGCGCTTGGCCAGCGACACCACCAGGCGAAGGTTGGCTTCCAGTAGGTGATTTTTGGCGCGCTGGCCGTCGCGGACGATCCAGCGCAGGTCCCGGCGCAGCTGCGGGGACAGCTCCTCACCAACATTCTCGGCCCGACGGAGCCGTTCGGCGGCGTAGAGACCGGCCTCGATGCGCGTGGCGAGCTCCACCTCCTCCTCTGCGTTGAGCAGGGCAATCTTGCCGATCTGTTTTAGGTAAGTGCGTACCGAGTCGGCCGAGGCGGTGAGTTCGGCGTCCTTGCGGGCCTGGTGCAGCGCCTCGGGCTCCTCCTCGTCCCAGACGAGCTCCCCCAACGACTCGACTTGGGCCACCAGCTGCGGAAAATCCCCGGCACCCTGCAACGCCAGCGGGACACCGGCATTCGGCCGGTCAATAGACGCTGGACTAGACTCGCAACGCCCGAATTCCACGTCCTTAATTGGCGCTTCCTGCATCTGCCGGGACGCCGTGGTCACTGGGCGGCCCGTGCGGACTGCGGCGGCGACACTCGCCATCCTGACCTCCTCGACCCGGTTCCCGCCAACAGATCTCTGGTGGGCAACCTCACCGAGCGCGACATGCAGACGACAGAACTTTCGGCTTCCTCAACAACCCAGTAGCCACTTGGATACCCGGTGGGCTGCACGGGAAACCGACGCTTCGGCTAGCTGGCCCGTGCGTGCCAATACGGGTCTACCGGCCACGAAAGGCCTCCTCAGGCGGCGGTAGCGCCCGGCTCATGTGGCTTGTTCGGATGGCCGAACTAAGCACCGCAGTGACCGCGTCACCGCCTCCTCACCGGGAGCGTCGAATGCTGGTGCTCCGCAGCGATGGAACGGGGCGCGCGGAGGGCAAGCCACCCCTTTCCGGCAACCAAGCCGCGCCGCCGACGATTACGCCATCAGATGAAGGGAACCTCCTGTGGCATGGATCGCCGGAGTGACGAGCCATCAGCCCGTTCCCGGGGTTTCCCCTGTCTACCCGCACCATCGCCGTTGGACTTGACGGCACCGGCGACTGCACAAAACGCCACCGCCCTGCGCCGCGCCTTTCGCCAATGGGTCCAGGCTCTCGTCGGAGATGACACCACCAACGACCTCACCCTTGCGGTATACGAAGCCCTCGCCAACGCCGCCGAACACGCCTTCACCGCACACACCACACCCGGTTGCATCGGTCTACACGCCACCGCCACCAACAGCCAGATCACCATCACCATCACCGACAACGGCACCTGGCGGTCTCCCGACAATTGCCCTGGTTACCGCGGCCGCGGGCTCCCGCTCATCCACCACCTCACCACCTGGGCACACATCGAGCTGACCACTCAAGGCACAACTGTCCGCATCCGACACCAGCACCCCCCGCACACCGGCTAACCCTTGCTGCCAGCCCCGACCAACCCCGAAAAGCCGCAGGGTCCTCGCGGCATGTCACTACGCAAGGCCCACGGCAACCACGGGCCGCAGGCGCCTCAGACGAGACTCCGCGCCGCGCGCTGACCCCGGTAAGCACGGCGCTTCATGACGCGGTCAGGACAGGTTGTTCAAAGCCTCGGGCACGTTGTCAACGAACGTGAAGTGCTGCCGCAGTCCGGTGACCTCCAAGGCACGGTTAGCGGGTCGGGAGCTGCACACCAACCGCAGGTCACCGTCTTGCCGGGATGCGAGCTCATTCGCCTCGATCAGCACAGACAGCCCCGCAGATCCCAGGAACTGCACACCATCAAGATCCACCACCACCAGCCGAGCGGCACCCAGCTGCGCGGTCAAAAACGCGGCCAGATCCGGCGCGGTGAAGGTGTCAACTTCACCCGCCACGGTGATCACACGTGCGTCGGGGCCGTACTCGGCCACCTGCAGTCCCATAATCTCCGCGTCGCCGGCCACCGCCGCAAGATACAACCCCACTCACAGCCGCCATACCCCCCGTGGTCACCGTGACCACAACCGACCGCACGCCAAGGCGTGGACCAACGCAGCACTATAGGAGCCCAAGCTCATGATCAACGCGTTGCGGAAGGGTCTTCCCCGCGACCGGACGCTAGGGCGCGTATAGGGCGCAGCTACCCGTGAACAGCTGGACACGGCCGCACAGCGCCAGACACAACGACGGTCGGCCTACCGTCTTCGTGCTGGCAGGAACCGCCTCTGCTGCGTGGCGGGTCAAGGATTCGAACCTTGGAAGGCATCAGCCGACGGACTTACAGTTCGCTCCACACGAGCGCCGACGACCGTGCGCAGGTTCCGGATCGGGGACGTCTCAGCGGACGCAACGACGCTCAAAACGAGATACGACGCCGACCGACGACGAGTAATCTTCGCTAGCCAGTGTCGGTCTCATGGTTGTGATGAGGGCTGCTTGATCTCCCAGAAGATCTTGTCAGTCTCAACGACTGTGCCCTCGCCGGGCGGGCAGACCTCCGGGATGGCCAGCCACCAGAACTGCTGCGGCTGGGCCGGGTGAGTAGGGTGTGGCATCCCCTCGGCCTCCCCAAGGGCTACCACACGCCAGCCCGGGGGCAGAGCCACATGACGTATGCACCGGTCCCGTCGAGGGCTGCCCCCGGGCTGGCGTGTGGTCGGGCTCCGCCAGGCCGACGGGATGCCCCACGACCTCCAGCGACTAAGATCGTTAGTGATCACAGTGAGCCAATGATCGTTTGGACACAAAATACATCCAGATAACCCAAAATGACCGCAAACGACGAGCGTTTGAACTCGCGAAGCTGCAGGTAATCAGCACTATCCACGAACAACCACAACAGTGGTCCGAGAATCCTTGGGTTCGGGGTTCGACCCCCTAGTGGCCGACCATGCCGCTCCACCCCGTACGCCTGCGCCAGGCCCGCAGCACGGCTGGTCACCGTCGGGACTAACAGCTCCCGACTACATCCATCGCTACATCAACGGCCACGGACCGCGAGCGAGAACCGAATGGTGCGTCTAGACATTCGCCAGGGTATTACAATCACTTTCCAGTTATGGGCGCCCAAACGCACGATCCGCCGCGCACGGCTTCGTTAGCGCGGCAATCAGTCCGAGGTGGCCATGCGCTTCTGTAAGCATGTCAGTGTCTGGCGAAGCACTCGTGAGACGTGCATCTGTGAGAGGCCGACGTGCTCGGCGATTTGAGTTTGACTGAGATCTCGGAAGAACCGTAGCACCAGAATTGTCCGTTCCCGGGGCGTGAGCTGGGCCAGTACGGAGCGTAGCGCCTCGCGGTCATCGATCAGGTCCAGCTCGCCGTCCAGGTCGCCAAGGAACACGCCCAGGGTCGCTGTGCCCTCTCCAGAGCCGAGGATCTCATCCAAAGAGGAGCTGTGGTATGCCTCCCCGGCTTGTAACCCTTCGATCACTTGCGAGGCCGGTAATTCTAATTGCGCAGCGATCTCGCTGGGTCGGGGAGCGCGGCCGAGTTGCTGGGACAGCTGCGTCTGGGTGCTCCTGATGGCAACATGCAGGTCTTTCAGTCGGCGCGGAACCCGCGTTGACCAGCCGTGGTCGCGAAAGTACCGGCGTAGTTCGCCGGTGATGGTCGGTATCGCGAAGGAAAAGAAATCCGAGCCGCGGGCGGGTTGGAAGCGGTCCACGGCGTTGATCAGTCCTACCGTGGCGACCTGGACCAGGTCTTCTAGCGGCTCACCGCGGTGGGCGAAACGGCGGGCAGTGTGTTTGGCCACTGGCAGATAGCCGCTGATCAGTTGTTCGCGCAGCTTCTGTCGCTCGGGGTCCTCAGCAGCAAGCTCGGCATAACGGCGGTGCAGCCCAACTAGGTGCGCGTACTGACCGTGTTCAGTGTCGACCGACGACCCGCATGGGGTCACGGCCGTTGCGTGGTCGCGGCGTCTTTGGCCAGGAGGATGCATACCAGGCCATGCTGGCCGGGTTTAGCAGGCAGAACAAGGGCGTTAACCTCATCGGCGAGGCAGTTCAGGACCCGCCAGCCGATTGACCCAGGGGTTAATGGATTGCCTTCCTCGTCGACATCGACTTCGACGGCTACCTCAACCCGATCGGGTCCGACGGTGAAGGTGCAGCTCAGCCTCGCGTGTCGGGCGGCGATACGGACAAGTAAGGCGCAGGCCTCATTGACCGCCATCCGCAGCTCATCGACCGAGTCGAGGTCGAAGTCGGCCCGAGCGGCCAGATCGGCGGCGACCATACGTATCGTGGGGATCGCGGTGACACTGGCTGCGGTATGAAGTTCGGTGGCGCCGGCTGATGCAACACCCCCGGCTTCACATGCCATCGTCGTCTCCTTCCGGATATGGCGGCTATGGCAATCGGCCTCGGTGCACCCACAGTCGGTTCCCAATGTTGGTGTCAGCCAAACCCCCTCACCAGCAGATGCGACACGCAGTAAGGCAAAACGGTCGTCAGATCACGGTGGTTATGCCAGCACGGGCATGACTGCGCTCAGTGGCCCATGATCCAGCAAAGCCACCTTGATCAGGCCGTGACCGCGGGGCGGTGACGCGGACCATGAGCACGTCCATACCCGCGACGAGGCGATGCGCTTGGGCTTGGGCTTGGAAGTCGTTCACAACCTGCTCTGCTCATCAACACGCGCGGTGCGGCCGCCCGTACTCCCAAGGCCGCTAATCAAGGCGGCACGACATCGCCGCCACCGCCCTGGCCGACACGAAGAGCACCCCGGTGCGCTGTGCCACACGCGTGGCATTCCCCACCGCAAAATCGGCTAGGCAGTGGCACTGCTCAAACAACGCCGATCGTCACCATCATCTGGCACCAGACAGACCTACGAGGGCCAAGCCCCCAGGAGAGACCTGGCAAGCGGTGTCACCACCGACTGCAACATGACACTAATCACAGGACATCGTGGCTGGCGCTGAGCCACAAAACTGAGCTCCTGCCGACGCTGCGAGTTGGGGTTCAATGCGCTTTACTTGTCGCGCTTCACCTCCTTCGGGCTGAACGCCACGATCACCTGCCGTCGTGACCTGGGCTGCTGGGTTGCGATCAGTGGCGGACGCCGGGGAACTGCGGGCAGCGTGTCTGGGCGCTTGTCGGCTGTGGGTTTGCGGGGGAAGGGCCGCTCGCGGTCCCCATGCCGTGGCCACCGTTTGCCCGTCGAGTACTGGCAGACCTGCAGGGTAGGTCCACACCCGACCATGGTGGTTCGGGACGAAGCCATCTCCTGGACCCGGTGGTCCCCACACCCCCGCCGAAACCGGTGTGTCAGGAACCATGCGGTGTTTGCCCTGGTAATCGGCCAGTGACAGGTCTACCCCACTAGGTGGGACATCAGCGTTGAGTCGCTCGCCACGCACCTGATCATAAATCGGTGTTCCCCCGCCCATGGCGCAACACCGTAGGGGGCGCGTCTGCGGGCCGGCATCAACATGGGTGTGTACACACTGTGGATGAGTACGGGGATAAGCAGCCCGAGGACCCACCCCCAGTCGACACCGATGACGCTCCCAAGGGTAGGAAGCCCACCAGAATCGTGCCCTCCACGTGCCCTGGGTGGTAGACACCTAGGTGTTTCACGGCTAATTACGGTCAGCCGGACTGCTGCTCAACGACTATGTCCTGCCTAAGTCATGTAGTTCCCAAGCTCACGATCCGGCGAGGTTGCGCTGCCGGTATGGAATCAACTCCAGGACGGCCGGTGCCAGCTCGTCGTCGGAGAACATGGGACGCTCCATCCGCGCTGCCAGCCGCGCACCATCGGACATCTTGACTTGGACGTGCTCATCCTCTCTGACTGCATGCGGCAGGGATGTGACCTCTCATGTCAGGCGCTGCGCTCCTCCTGGTCGATCTCGAAGGGCAGCGCTCTGATGCACCGCTGGTATTTCTCGATTAGTTCCGCCTCGTCCTGGGCACCGACATAGATATTGGCGAGCTCGTAGCTGTAGCTGTCCTGGTTGGTCAGCTCCGAGAGCCAGTCGCCCTCGTGCGCGGCCACGTCAACAGTGACTCCGGGGACCTCGCGCTGTAGCTGTTCGATCTCCTGCTCGGTGGGGTGGCGGCGGACGATACCGTCGCTCCAGTGCCGCAGAAACCATTTAGCCGCGACCCGGTAAGGGCCCTGGCGGCGGGGCAAGGCCGGGTCGCGGCCCAGCGCCAGGCGTAGCATTGCCAGGTGATTGGGTGCGCCATCGACCTGCGTGAATAGTTCGGCATGCGACTGGGAATGCCGCGGGTTGACCTCTAGCACGTACAGCGCATCGGTGTTCTCGTCCCAGAAGAACTCGATGCAAAACGTGGTGTGCTCCAGCCCGACCTGCCCGATGACCCGACCGGAGACGTCGGCCATCCGTTCGGCGACCCGGTCTGGAATCGATGTGGGGTACTGGTACCGGAGGAAGCTGGGGCTGTTTTCGTATGTGACCGAGTCCACCACTCCGAGCGTGTGGGTCTCGCCGCCGTAGCGGTAGCCCTCGAAGGTCAGCTGTCGGCCGCTGATCGCCTCCTCAGCCAGGCAGACCTGCGCGCCGACGTCGGCGATTGCTGGGGGAAGCTCAAGGCATTCCTCGAGGAGGGTCTCGAATGGGGCGCCCATTCGGCCGATCCCGTCACGGATCTGCGCCAAGGCGTCCTGGAACTCCTGCTGGTTGGACACCCGAAAGGCGAGATTGGAGGAGGCTGACTTCACCGGCTTGATCCACAGTGGATAGCTCACGCCCTTCGGTGGGTCGGTGTCCTGGTCGGGGTCCACCAGCCCGAAGGGCGGATACTCCTCGATCACCTTCTGCTGCTCAAGGCGGCTCCAGTACTTGTGCTCGCACTTCACCACCGCCTCCAAGCTCGCGCAGCACAATCCCCCGTATCGGGAACACAGAATCGGGACCATCGAGGTCACCGGAAAGTCCCAGAATCCGATAATCGCGTCGATCGATCCCTCGAAACCCTCCAGCTGTTGAACGGCCTTGTCTAGCAGATCCCGCAGCGGGATCTCTTCACCACCCAGCAGCTCCTCAACGGACAACAGGGATGGAAGCGGTACTGTTCTGCATCGGGCAGCTCCCGCAGAATCCGTTCGTTGTGCTCGTCGAGACCTAGTACCATCACGTTCAAAGCCACCAGCCCCACCGCCTTCCAGTAGTTCACTCGTCTCGCCCGGTGTCGCTCTATTAATCGAGGTAATCGCGGAGCGCCCAAGAGCGCGAGGGATGGCCCAGTTTGGCCATCGCCTTGGATTCGATCTGCCGGATGCGCTCCCGGGTGACTCCGTAGACCTGACCGATCTGATCGAGCGTGCGTGGTTGGCCGTCGGTGAGCCCGAATCGCAGCCGGACCACACCGGCCTCGCGCTCGGACAGCGTGGCCAGCACGGACTGCAACTGGTCCTGCAACAGCGTGAAGGA
>JALZDU010000276.1 GCA_030862405.1 Actinomycetota bacterium
ACGGCTTGGTCATGTGTTTCGAAAGCATCGAAGACACGCTTCATAGATTGCAGCTTGATTGGCGTATGACCGCAGTACCCTTCGGTGATCTGCGCGTCCCCGGCGATAGGATTATTGGTGATCTACCTTTCGTTGCCACAGCTGAGCGAGCAAAACGCCTATTGCGGGATCTACGTCGATATTACGGTGGGGCGAACAACGGTGGATCTTCCCTTGAAGCCGTACTTGCCGGACTAGCAAAGCCATACCGACCAGAGGCGGTCACGGTCCTCATTGTTCTTACCGATGACAGTCCGATCGAGAGTGCACAGCTGACTGCTCGCTCGATAAACCAGCAGATTTACTCTCAAGAGGCCATTTGTTTCGTCGCGTCTCCTCCGCAGCTAGGTTACGAACAATGGGCGCACGATAATGGCGGCGTTTGGTATTGCATCAGCATCAGCATGGAAGTCAGCGGCATCGTGCGGTTCCTTAACGGACTCGTTGCAGAGGTGGCGCAGGTGGCGCGCTGGGTACACGAACTCGCCGGAGGCTCAGTGAAGCGCTATCGTGAACTAGGCAGTGGCCCAAGCGACGCTCTCTTTCGCACATCTGAGCCGATCCTTTTTAGCGGCGATAGGCGTGGTCACGTATCTGACTGATTACTTTGAGATCTTCGGCGTGCGCGGAGAAGGCCGGCCCGGACGCCCGCCAGCAACTTGATGCGCCTGGTTCTCCACTCCCCCAGCCACGCAGCGCACGGAAGGCGCTGAGGTGGTCGGCTTCCGCATGGTGCAGCGAGTGGCCGTTCAGCTGCTGCGCGTTCAATAACCGCAGCCACCTTCTCTGTGGAGCAGTACATGAGTGACCCCGTAGCCCTCGGTAAACCACGTCGCCAGACCATCCAGGAGGACGTCGATCAGCCGTGGCGGCTACCGGTCCCGGCGGCGCCGCCCGAGCGGCCTCGGCCGCCTCCCGCAGTCCGCGGCGGCCGTTGAGGCGACCGGCCAAGATGACCGCTCCCAGTGCTTCGAGGTACGTCTCTCGCGCCAACCCGTCGTCGAGTTGTTCGAGCCGTTTGGCAGCATCGAGCAGCAACGGCGGAGCGTCACTCACTGCAAAGATCACCGGCCCAATGACCGAGGAGCAGAAAGCTGAGCGGCGCGAGGTCGTCGCGAACAATAAGGCGTGGGACTCCGCGACCACAGTACGCAGGGCCTGGTTGACGACCTTCTTCGCCCGCAAGACCGCCCCGCCCGACGGTGCACGGTGGATCGCCGAGACGCTGGCCGAGGGCAACCGCGATGTGCGCAAGGCGACGGGGGAAGTCGCTAGTTATGACTCGCTCTCGATAGGCTCGGCCGTGACCCGGCCTGCGGTGCCGACACCGCTCCAGCGGCGGATCTCGGCGGCGAGGTCGAGATGGTCGACCGGCGCCGCGTGCTCGTAGGCGCCCCAGTGGCCGCGGGGCAGCATCCACATGATCTCGAACTCGTTGCCGTCGGGATCGGCCCCGTAAACACTCTTGGTGGCGCCGTGGCTCGACTCCCCGGTATAGGCCCCTTTGCCAAGCAGCGCCTGGCGGGCCTCGGCGAGCTCGTCGATGGTGTCAACCTGCCAGGCGAGGTGATACAGGCCGATGGCGCCCCGGCGTTTCGGCCCACCGGCGGTGCCGACGCCGAAGAGACCGAGGTCATGGTGGTTGCCCGATCGGGGCAGCCGCAGAAAGGCCGCGTTAGCCCGCGGCTCCCGGACGATGACGTCCATGCCAAAGGTGTCGGTGTAGAAGCGCACCGCCCGTTCGAGGTCGGACACGAACAGGACGGCGTGGTTCAGGCGGACCGGGGAAAAAGCCATAGGAACCTCCTAAGTTCTGATCGCGTGCGGCTGTGCCGTGCGGACGTGGGTCAGGGGCGCTGGCGCCCGTACGTCTTGAACAGCGGTGCGGCCCTGGCCGGTGACGCTGACGAACGAGCCGCGCTGATCGGAGCCGCACTTGTGGCGGGTCGTCGTGGTCGAGTGGTCGCTCGGGTCGGTGAGCGTGGTGTTGGCCATGGTTGCTCTGGTACAGGTCCGGGTGGGCTGCCGGCCGCGGTGGGGAGGACGCCGCGACCGGCAGCGAGTGTTGACGTCAGGTGGCTTGCCTAATTGCCGACACCTCGAATTCCAGTGTCACCTTTTCGCTGACCAGCACGCCCCCGGTGTCGAGGGCCGCGTTCCAGTTGATACCCCAGTCCTTGCGGTTGACGGTGGTGCTGCCTTCCAGGCCGAGGCGCTGGTTGCCGAATGGGTCGACGGCGCTGCCGGTGTACTCGAAGTCGATGGTCACGGGTCTGGTTACGCCCTTGATGGTCAGGTCACCGGTCACCCGGTAGGTGGTCTCGTCGACGGGCTCCACCGCGGTGCTTACGAACCGGATCTCCGGGTAGGTCTGCATGTCGAAGAAGTCGTTGGTGCGCAGGTGGGCGTCGCGGTCGACGTTGCGGGTGTCGATGCTGGCCGCCTTGATGGTCACCTCCAGGTGTGACCGCGACGGGTCGGTGGCGTCGAAGTAGCCCGTGCCTTCGAAGTCGTTGAAAGAGCCGCGGACCTTGGTCACCATGGCGTGGCGGGCGATAAAGCCGATGCGCGAGTGGGCGGGGTCGAGGACGTACTCGCCGGACAGGGTCTCGGTGGGGGTGGTGGTCGTGACGGTGGTCATTTGGGTCGCTCCTTATCGTTGAACTGTCAACTACATACAGAGAACGAAGTTGAGCAGTCAACTATTCCGAGCGGTCGTTCAGCGCGGGCGTGTGCACGGCGTAGCTACTACCCGAGGCTGCTGCTTAGACCGCCGTATGCCTGCGTGATGGGTGCCGGCACGACAGCCGTAAACGCGGGACGTTGCCTAGGCGCGCTGCGGGCCAGGAG
>JALZDU010000283.1 GCA_030862405.1 Actinomycetota bacterium
GGGACGGCCGCGCCGATACGTCCGGTATCGTGACCGGCGGTAGCGTGTCCGAGCGGCCGAAGGAGCGCGCCTCGAAAGCGCGTGAGGGTTCACGCCCTCCGTGGGTTCAAATCCCACCGCTACCGCCGACTACCAGCAAGAATGCCGGGCGCTCCACGAAGCCCGGCCGGCGAGTTCCGCTGTCCGTCTCAGTTTCCGTCTCAGTAGGGTCGGTTGCGCATCACACGGTCCCAGGCGCGTGGCCTTCGTGGGAATCAACCAAGCCACGATCGAAGCCAAACCCGTTGCAATCGTTCGGTGACATGGATGTACTGACGCTTTAGCGGCCAGCATGAGGGACTGCGAGGTTGTCAATTGCGCCGGTTTCGGTGTCTCGCCCGGCATAGCCAGCCCCTTAACTCGAATGACTCTTGATCGATCTTGATCCGGGCACGAGGATGCTCCTGTGGACCAACGCAGCAGTGGAAATGTCGAGGTGCCGCATGGCTCTGCTGGATGACATCAGCGTCCTTGCGTGCCAGTTCTCGTCTACCGAAACGGCAGAACCGGGTGGCTGGCACTTGCCGAACTTAAGTTCAGAAAGCCTTCCCATTCGTGCCGAATTCGACCTCAGCGCGCCGGGGTACCATGCGAGAGCTGATGAGAGCGCCGAAAATCGATTGCAAGCACTAAGGGCGTGGCGTGAGTATAACAGAACTACAGGGGAGGCAGTCTTCACCGACACGACGACCATCGTTGCCGCGACCCATTTCATGGCGGTTGCCGGCAAGGATGGGCACGTGACGGCCACAGCCTTGATGGACCTTGACTCTTTCGTGCGGTCTGTGATCCTTTACGACCACGTTCTATACTTGGACAATTCCTCCCTTGAAGATGAAAACATCAACTCCAATCTTGGTGGCCGAGTCCTCATCCCAGTTGCAACGTCGGTCCCGGCTGACTCCGCCAACCGACCCGAGCAAGACATCAGCTCGACGCTTCAAGATCTCTTCGACGAGTGCATGCACACCCTCCGAAATCTCTCGCAGTGGCCTGCGCAGTCCGGACCACGCATCGATGCTGAACAGCTGCGTGCGGGCTGGGAGATCTTGCTCGGTGGACCTGTCGACTGGTCGCTTATTGACGGAAGGGCCGCGAACGGGCAACGGTGGAGCTCAGTCGGGGCCTACAACATCGCACGGATGGCTGTTGCGCAACGCGGGACAACGAAGGGTCTCGAGCCGGTCCAGCTAGCCAACTTCGTTGAAGAATGCAACATACGTGCGCTGTTCAATATGAGAGTAGCAAACTCGCTGCGCCTGCCATATGTCGCCAATAGCAGCCGGTTGCCGATGACCGCGCGTCGGTTCAGCAACGCCGCAACCGCACATGACGCCTTCCTTGACGTACAGGAAATTCAACGCAGCGTCACTGATCGCGCCTCCGCTGCCATGAGAACATGGACCACTCAACTGCCCGTCTTTCTCACCGCTGTTCTGGCCCGATGTAAGCGGCCCGAAGATCTCTTCGAGCAGATCGCCTGCTGGCGTGAGCATGCTGCGCCGTACCGGTCGAAACGCGTCGAACTTCTCGCTGCTATACAGGACGGCAATGTCAAGGCACTTAAGCGTATCGAGAACGCGGTGCGCGCGGATATCCATGCATGGCGCAAAGTAGCATCCCCGGATACTGCGCTCGCGGTAACAGGATCACTGCTGGCAACCGGATCCGGGTTCGCCCCAGCGATTCTCACCACACTTAAGGTGCTTAAGGCGGTCAGTGCAATCGACAGTGGCGCACGCATGTCGATTGTCAATCGGATCGCTCGCCGTGACCAGTGGTTTCTCACTCGGCTTGGCGACACAGCCGCGTCGCTGACAAACGCACTTCCCAGGGTGCAGCGGCTGTGGGGCATCGACGATGACGCACTCGACGACTGCGCAGCCACACTCGAACGCATGCGTGCCCTCGACCCGACCTGGCCGGTCACGGCCACAACGCCGGCGCCGTCTACATGATTGTCCGGCGCCCCTCACTACTCGATCGGCGAGGAACAGCTGATTCTGGGCGCGTCGTCATGTTGGGACGAACGCGCCGGATAGACCGTCGTCGTCTGGCTCGGCGGCGGTCGACCAGTACAGCCCGCCTACCTGGTCGGCGATCATGGTCGTCAGTTCGGTAGTGATGTGCTGGTAGCGCTTCGTCATGGTGACCTGCGCCCATCCCATAATGTCCATCACGGCCCGGTCCGGCACCTTGAGTAGCAGGAGCATGGTTGCCGCTGTGTGCCTGGCATCGTGCAACCGAGCGTCGCGTACCCCAGCTTTTTTGAGTAGGTTCTTCCACGCGTCGTGGTCGATCCGGGGATGCACCGGGCCACCCAGCCGGTTGGCGAATACCCAATCTTCATCCAGCCACAGGTGGCGCGCCCGCGCCCGGTCCTGACCCTGGCGCGTCTTATGCTCCTTCAATACCTCGATAAGTGGCAGCGGCAATCCAATAGTCCGCTTTCCTGCGCCCGACTTGACCTCTGCTGTCACTACGCCGCCGCTGTGACGTTGTGGGCAGTGCCCGGCGTACCGGCGACCGCACGGGTCATCGGGTGGGCATCCGTGCTGCCAGTTCAGTCGCTGGACGGTCCGTCGGATAGTCAACGTGCGTTGTTCGAAGTCAACGTCGCGCCACTTGAGTCCGAGCGCTTCACCCTTACGCAGTCCGAGTGTCAGCGCGATGACGAACCGAGCACCGTTCCGCACATCGCCTGACGCATTCAGGAGCTGTTGCGCCTCCTTCATCGTAAACGGCAGGATCTCCTCCTCGGGAATGCGCGGAGGTCGCGCGATCTCGGCGGGATTCGACGTGATGTGTCCGCGCCTCATCGCCTCACCAAGCGCTGTTCTGACGGTCCGGTGTATCTGGTGAATGCGCGCTGGTTTAAACGCGGTATTCCCCCGGGTGCGCTTCTTGCTCAGGTTTATGTAGAGCCGCTCCAGGTGCTCAGGTTGGAGACGGTCGATCCGGTGCGCACCGATGCCCGGCACCAGGTGGTTGTAGACGGCAACACGGTAGCCGGTGAGCGTGTTCGGGCGCACGGCTGGTGCTGCGATGGTTTCCACCCAGTGGGTAAGCCACTGCTCTACGGTCCATGCTCGCCCAGTTCTCCGGACCTTGCCACGTTCCCGCTGCCGTTCCAGCTCACGGACGGCGGTGACGACTTCAGCCTCGGTTTTGCGTTCGATGTGTCTGCGGTCTGGCTTGCCGTTATCGAGGACGCCGACCATCACGCGTCCGTGCCACTTCCCGTCTTTCCCCTGATAGATACTCGACGCGCCGTTCGGTGCTCGGGTTCCCTTCTCGCGCTTACGCGGCATGGTGTGCGTTAGTCCTTTCAGGCGCGTCCTGGTCAGCGGCCAGGCGGGAGATATAGGCGGTGAGGGCCTCGGCAGGTACGCGGCGCAGTCTGCCGATCCGGACTGAGTTGATCTGGCCGTCTTTGAGGAGCGCGTACATGGTGGTGCGGCCGATGCTGAGGCGTTGGGCGGCGGCTTCCACGGTGAGCAGGCTGCGTGCGTCTCCAGAAGCACCGTCGGTTAGTACTGCCGCGTCTTTCAACTGGACTGTTGACGGCGTCATCTGGCGGTCCTCCTAGGCCGGGTTGTGGGGCGGACGTCGGCGCGTGTGAGCAGCTCGCCTTGTCGGGCACACCACACGCAGGGCCGACCCGCGGGGGTGTGGTGTTCTCAGGAGCTGGTGCTAGAACGGGGGTTCCTGGGTGCCGCCTGCTGCGGTGGTGGCGTGATCCTCTGCGTGCTGGCGGGTGGCCTTAGTGATCTGCAGCGGGGTGTGGCGCAGGGAGGCCCCGATCTCGTCGACCTGCAGCTCGATGCTGGTGCGCTTGTCGCCTTGATGGGTCTCGAAGGAGTGCTGGCGTAGCCGCCCGGACACGATCACGCGGGCGCCTTTGGTGAGGCTGTCGGCGAGGTTCTCGGCGGCTTGCTGCCACACGGTGCAGCGCAGGAACAGGGTGTCTCCGTCTCGCCATTGGCTGGTTTCTTTGTCGAAGACTCGGGGGCTGGACGCGACGGTGAAATTGGCTACTGCGGTGCCGATGGAGGTGAATCGCAGCTCGGGGTCGGTGGTGAGGTTGCCCACGATGGTGACAGTGTTGTCGATCATCGGTTGGTCTCCTTTGGTGGTGGGATGCGTTTGTGCGGTTGCTGGCCCCGTGAGGCGGGCGGCGGGCTCCCCGCCGCCGTAAGAGCGCCGTGCATTGGTCGTGGAGGCTCGCCACCAAGGGACAGCGGGAAAAGATCTTGTGCGAGCGCAGCGGCCCCGGGAGGGGCGCACAAGATGTT
>JALZDU010000299.1 GCA_030862405.1 Actinomycetota bacterium
CGGCAGCGGTGTATGACGTCGACGGCGAGGCGTGACCGTCAGCGGCTATGACACTTTGTGCCCGCTGGTGTGGCCGGGGCCCTCGTGGCGTTCCGCCAGCACCTTGTGCGGGACTTGCAGCAGTCGCAGCAGAGTAACCAGTCCCAGCCCGCCGACCATGTTTCCCAAGGCCGCAAAGGCGAATAATCCCAGCCAGTCGGCGTAACCGAACGGAGCGCCGGCTTGCAGCGCGGCAAAGCAGACCAGCGAGGCAACGATCGCGTGGTTTACCTGGCCGGCACCCAGCAAGAAGCCCATGACGATCGCAGGCAGCAGGCGCACGCCATCGGACTCCGTGGAGTGCTGGAGGTGGGTCATCAGCGTGATGAGCATGCCGCCGACAAGTGCCAGCGCGAAAGCCTTCCAGGTGATACCCAATTCGATATAGTGCGTCCCGGCCTCCACCGCAGTGGAACGCAGCGCCGGGAAGCCGGCCATCACGATGGCGGTGACTACCCATCCACCCGCCAGATTGGTCGCCAACGTCGCCGTCCACAGCCGTCCGAGCGACAGCAGCGACGCAGCCTTGGCCACTACCGCCGCCACCGGGATGAGGAAATCCTCTGTGAATAGCTCACTACGCGCCAAGGTGAGCGCGACGAAGCCGATAGAGAACGCGAGACCGCCAAGGAGAACGCTGTGGGTGATGCTTTCCACCAACAACAGCGCCAGTACGCCCACACCGACGTCCAGACCACCGAGGAAGCCGGTCGCAAACAACCCCGACCAGGAGCGGCCAAGACGTTGCTGGCCCTCGTCCACCAGCCGGTCGAAAGTCCGCTCGGAGTCCTGTTGCGGCACGGCTGGGCTGGTAGTGGAGGAATCGGTCATAGGCTGATGCTAGAGAGCTGAGGACGATGTGGCAGCGGAGAGAATTCTCACTTCGATACCGGGCGCAGCAGCCACCATGGTCCGTGCCGCTCGAGGCGACGAGCTACCCCTGCTGCAGTCCCTGGAACAGGCCGTCAGCGCGCCGTTCCGAGAACTGCACGCGTGGGCGCAGCGTCATGGCCTGGCGGCGTTGACCCTGACCACGTTTACCGACGTGCCATGGAACATGCCTTACTACGAGCGGCTTGGCTTCCGGCACCTATGCGATATCGAGCTGACGCCGGGCCTGCGAGCTGTCCGCGCCCGCGAGGGCGATCCGCGGACTTGACGCTTGGCCCCGCACCGCGATGCGACGTGACATCACCCGTGAACTCAATGTGCCGCGTAGCCGCCGTCGACCAGGTGGCAGCTGCCGGTGATGAAGGAGGCATGGTCTGAGAGCAGGAACGCGACCAGCTCGGCAATCTCACTCGCATCAGCGAGTCGGCCGATCGGGTGGGCACGGACCAACGTCCGGCGGCGGAGCGGAGTGAGACCCTTGGTCACGAGTGGCGTTTCGACGAAGCCGGGAGCGACCGCGTTGATGCGGATGCCTTGGGAGGCGTACTCGAGTGCGGCGCTCTTGGTGAGGCCAACGACGCCGTGCTTGGCCGCGGCGTAGGCGACCTGCTGCGGACATCCGTTGCTTCCCAGAACGGATGACATGTTCACGATCGATCCACCGCCGGCGATGAGCAGAGCGGGAATCTCGTAGCGCAGGCAGTAGAAGACACCGGTGAGATCGACATCGATCACGCGCCGCCAGTCCTGCGGGTCGTATTCTCCGGTGGGCACGGCGGGGCCGGTCACTCCGGCACTGTTCACCGCGAGGTGCAGGCCGCCGAATGCGGCGACGGTGGCCTTGACCGCAGCTTCGACGGAGGCTGGGTCGGTGACGTCGACCGCGACGGGTTCGGCGCGGCCGCCGGCTTCACGGATCCGGCGTACCGTGCACTCGGCGCCGAGATAGTCATTGTCGGCCACCGTGAGGTAGGCGCCGTCAGCGGCGAGGCGGGTCGCGACCGCAGCCCCGATTCCGGACGCGGCGCCGGTGACCAGGGCAACTCGACCGGCGAAGTCTTCCGGTGTGGCCACCGTCAGCCGTCCTTGCGGGCCAGCAACCGGTAGGCGTTGCCCCGGCGCGTACGGCGCACAACCCGGTAGAGCAGCATGTCAAGCAGGTACATGCTCACCAGCAATGGCCGGCCTGCGGTCCACACAGTGGTGTGTCGAAGCCGTCGCCAGCGGGTCGGCCTGGTGGCCAGCCACGGCAGCCTTGGGTTGGGAGCGATGGCGCTGAGTGCGAGCGCCAGGCTGAGGAAAAGCTCACCGCCCTGGTGGGCCGCACCACGTTCGATCGCCACTGCTGAGAACCCGCGGTCGGCGAGGGCCGCCACCAGGTTGCGCACCGGGATCATGTGCTGGTGCTGTGGCTGGAACCACGGCATCCACCAGCGGCCTAGTACGCGGCCGAAGGACGACTCGGGGTCGGGCAGCTCGATCAGCAGATAGTTGCCAGCCTGGAGGACCTTGGCGGCAGCGTCCAGTTCGTCGAAGGGCTCCCGGGTGTGCTCCAGGTAGTGATGCATGCTCACCACGTCGTACCGGCCAGCCAGCTCGCCGACGAGCGCGACGAACTCCCCCCGATATCCGTGGTCGATCCAGCCGCGGCGCTGCGCGTCCTCGATGCCGACGCTCTGGTCGAGCCCGTCGAAAGTGCTGTCCGGCCAGACCTTGCGGGCGAGCCGGCAGAAGTGGCCATGACCGGCACCGACGTCCAGCCATGCCGTGGGTGTGGTGAACGGCTTCAACATGTCGATCCGCCCGCGGTAGGAGCGCCCGCCGCCATTGAATGCCTTTTCCATCAGCTCTTGACCCAGGCCGTCGTAAAAGTCCCGGTAATAGAAGTCCAGCCCGGCCGGGGTGAGCCGGGGGTTCTGGAAGATGTGCCGGCAGGTCCTGCACTGCTCCAGGGTGAACTGGCCCGGCTTGCGTTGAATGAGGTCGGAAGCTCGTAGTCGGACCGACAGTTCGATGGAGCCGCACCACGGGCAGTTATCCCGGCGTGGTTCGAGGAAGCGCTCAACGCCGGCAGCCAACTCCGCCTGGTAGTACGGTCGGGCGACCTCGTACCGCTCGGTCATGTCAGTTTCTCCAGGTGGTTGGCCGCGGTGGCGGTGCCGCCGGCGGTGGCGAACGAACTCTGCACGCGCCGTGCAGCGGCCCGGTAGGACGGGTTGTCGAGCACGGTCGTGATGGCCTGGCGCAGCTCGGTAACGCCGACCCGGCCGAAGCGCACTCGAATGCCGGCCCCGGCGTCGATGACCTGCCCTGCGATTACCGGCTGGTCGTCGCGTATGGGAGCCACCACCAGCGGCACGCCGTGCGCGAGGGTCTCACCCACCGTGTTGTGGCCGGCGTGGCTGACCACCGCGTGCAGGTGTGGGAGCAGATCCAGCTGGGGAACGAACTCGCGGACGACTACATGGTCGGGCGGCGTGTCGACCAGATTGGGTGGGGCGACCAGGATCGCCTGCAGCCGGTCGGCAAGCGGTGCGACCGCCTGCGCCGCGGTGGCGAAGAACCGTTGGCCGACCTCCGGGTTGACGGTTCCCAGCGAGATCAGGACGTGCTCACGGTCTGGGCGCAGCCAGTTCCAGGGGAATCCCATTCCGCCGATCCGCGTGCCCATTGCGGGGCCCACGAACACGTAGTGACTGGGAAAGTCACAGCCTGGTCCCACCAGCGTCATTGTCGTGAACGCCAGCACAAGATCGTCGGAAAACCTCAAGTCGACCGGGTCTGATACGGCAAAACCACGCTGGAAGTCAGCCAGGAGTCCCCGTGCCCACACCCCGAGTCTTGGCATGGCGGTGAACTGGTCGGTCAACTCCGCCGAGGTGGTGGCCGAGGTCGCCCAGGGTAGCCCGCGTTGGCGCGCCACCAGCGCGCCGGCCAGCGCCTGTTGGTCGACCACCAGGGTGTCTGGGGCGAACTCATCCACTGCGGCCGCGACGCCAGGCACCATCGAGATCGCCAGTGGGATCAGGAAATCCGCCCACAAGAACCGGAACGCCACCGCCCCCCGTAGGCCCAGCGAGCGGTGGCGGACCTCGGTC
The DNA here is from genome assembly GCA_030862405.1 of Actinomycetota bacterium. Classification (GTDB taxonomy): domain Bacteria; phylum Actinomycetota; class Actinomycetes; order Mycobacteriales; family Pseudonocardiaceae. The sequence continues at coordinate 4,029 of JALZDU010000299.1, forward strand.
AGCGTCTGACCGCCGAAGTCGGCCGCAACCGGGATCAGCCTGGCCCCAGGTGACAGCAGTGGGCCGACGGTCTCGGCGTGCCCGGCCCAGGCGACCTGGTGGCCGCGGTCGGCCAGTTCCTGGCCCAGGGCAACGGTGGGCAAGATGTGCCCGACCAGTGGCGGCACCACGAACAGGAACCGGCTCACCGGACACCCGCGGTGGTCTGGGTGGCGAACCAATCCAGAACGATCTCGCGCAGCGCAGCTGTCTCGTCCATCAGCACTGAGTGACCGCAGCCGGGCAACACCGTTAGCGCGCAGGACGGCAGGTACTCGTCGAGCTGACGCGCGTAGCCGACGGCGTCGGACTGTTCCCCGTAGACCGCCCGTACCGGGCATCCCAACGTCCGCAGACTACTTGGGTTGAATGGGTCCACGGTGAGGAGATCGGTGAGGAACGTGGTGCCGTTAATGAGGTCGTCGGCTCGCTGGGCCATCCGGGCGTGCTTGCGATGGTACCGTTCCAGCCATACCTGCGCGTTGCCCGCGGCGAGGTCGGACCCGATCCGGCACAGCGTGGCCTCCATCTGCTGTGCCCAGCCAGCGACGGTGAGATGTGCCTCTATCAGCACCATGCTCGCCACCCGCTCGGGATGCGCGAGCGCGAAGGTGAGTGCGACCGTGCCGCCGTAGCTGTTGCCGATCAGGTGAACGGGCCCTTCGACGCCCAGTGCGTCCAGCAGCGCGGCCAGGTCGGCGACCGAGTCGCCCACCTGGTAATCCGCGCGCGGTCGCTCGGACAGTCCGTGCCCGCGCAGGTCGTACAGGATCACCTCAGCACCGGCGTTGGCCAATGGGTTTGCCAACGTGAAGTAGAAGCTGGAGAGGTTGTCCATGCCCAACCCGTGGATTAACACGACCGGGTGCACCGGCTGTAAGTCGCCGGAACAGTGGGCGTCCAGCCGCTGGACGTGGAACCGGACGCCCCCCACGGTGACATCAGCCATCGGACGCGCCAACGGTGGCGAGACGATCCGCGATGTAGGCGACCAGCTCGCCGACCGTCATCTCGATGATCTCGTCGACCTCCTTGGCTGCGAGGAAGGCCACGAAGTCGACCCGGCCACCGTACCGCTCGGCCAGCATCGCGGACAGCTTGACGAACTCGATGCTTTCCAGTTCGAGATCCGCATTGAATGAGGTGTCCATGTCGATGTCGAGACTCAGGGCGTACTCCGCGCCGATGATCTCGATCAGCAACGCGCGAACCTCGGCCAGGATCTGGTCAAGTGGCATCAGGTTGCCCCTCCTGTGTGCGCTGATATCTCCTGGGCGCCAGGCCTGCCGCCTTCAGCGGCGTCCAGGCCACCGCGTACGGCTCTGGTTCGTTGCCCGCCTCGGTCTGCACCCATCGGCTGGGCACTCCCTCACCGGCCGCGACCAGCAGCCGGTTTCCGTCGACCCGCTCAACCGCGAATCGGTGCGGGCGCCCGCCCAGCCCTGTGCCAGCGGCCTTGGCGATGGCCTCCTTGGCGGCCCAGAACCGGGTCACCCAGCTGTACCGCGCCGGATCCGACGAACACAGGGCGTCGAGCAGGCCGCGTTCGGTATCGGTGAGGATCGCCGCCACAGTCCGGTCATCCCGATCCGTGATCTGCTCAATGTCGATTCCCACGCCGGGCGGGTGCCCGGGAGCACCGGCTAATGCCGCGGCCAGCGATCCGGTGTGCGCCAGCGACACATCCGGCGCTTCGGCGAAAGGGCCTGTCACTAACGGCCGTCCCGACGGGTCGTTGCTGACCGTGATCTCGATCGGGAAAACCGGGCCGGCGCCCGCGTCCCAGAGCCACTGCCGGACCGCGTCCTTGACCGCGATCCGGCCCAGCAACCACTGCCGCGCCGCGCGCGGGGTGCGCCGCTCGTATTCCGCGCGCTCGGCGGCGCTGAGATAACGACGCATGATCAGTTCTCGGGTCGCCGGATCCGGCCACCGATCCTGGACCAGGAACCACCCGCCAATCTGACGCTGCGCGATCCGGTTGCGCTCCGGGACGACGAAGACCGGCCAGGTCACCTCGTCGGTGTCGAACCGGCGGTCCCGCCATCGATCGATGCGCGCCCACAGCCGGCCGTCCGCGCGCCGCAGCTCGAGGTCAGCGACGACGTCGGTCGCGGACACAGAGCCGACCCGGACCACGCACCGCACCCGCTCGCCGGGGCTGGGGGGGCAGCCGTAGTAGCACACCTGATCGATGGCGGCCGGGAACGCGAGCCGGTCCCGCGCGGTCCGCGCCATGATCCAGAAGCCGAGTAGCTGCCCCGCGTTATCGAGCAGCGCCCCGGGCACGGACGGGGCGACCAGCTCGCCGACGATCCCGTCATCGGCGGTCGGGCCGAGCTCGGCGACGCCTTGGAAGGCCGGGCCGTGGAACATCCACCTATCGCTGTACAGGTGCTGCGCACTGACCTCGCATGGCCGTTGCCCGGTCAGCGGCCGTTCGGGCAGCCGCGGCGGAGCGGGATAGTCGTCGGCGAGCAGCACCGTGCCCCGCGCGTAACCGTCGAGCACAACTGTCACATTGCCGTCCGGGTTCAGCGATGCGTTGGTCGCGACGGTGACCGGTGGGGCGACCGCGAGCCAACGCAACGCCCGGACTTCCCTGACACCGACGACGGTGCGACCGGGGACCAGGGCTCGGGCGGCGTCGGCCATCAGCTCGAGCACCGTGGTCAGCGGTACCACCGGGTATCGGTCGGCCGGCTCGGGCCAGTCGTCCGGCTGCCGGTAGAAACAGTGATCGGTAAGGTAAGGCATGGTCTCCAGGGAGAGGCTTCGCGTTGTACTGGTTTGCCCGTAGCTGATCGGCTGAGTGGTCTGCGCCCAAGAACCGAGGACATCCGTGGCGGCGGTGGTGGCCTCACGCAGTACGGCGTCGAACTCGGCCAGCATCGGGTGCCCCACGGCGGAAAGCTGCGGCGCCGATTCGTATGTAGCCAGTGCAGGTGCGCCTGCTGGAGGGGTCAACGCCGCGACTGCGTCCCCAAGCCGGATCAGCGGCGCACCTAGATCGAGGGTTATCACGGGTCCGCTGGACTCTGAGTGCACCGGTGTCCGGCACCGTGACGCCCCGATCCACGACGCACAGGGCAGCCGGTCGAACCGGGGCGTCCAGCCCTCCACCCACAACGCGGCGGCGACCCGCCGGAGCTGGTCGAGGCCGGATCGCCTCGGGGTGTTGGCAGTCACCGCGAGATGCGGCAGGCCCACCAGCGTGTCGGCGACAAATGCGGGCAGGCTCCCGGTGCCGACCTGGACGAAGACCCGCGCTCCCGTCTCGTACAGTCGCCGGACGAGAGGGCCGAAGCGAACCGGTTCGAGCAGGTGGCGGGTGGCGAGATGGCGGATGCGATCGGGGTCATCGGGGTAGCGCTCGGCTGTCGTGGTTGACCAGATCGGGCGGTCCGGTGGTCGCACGGGCAGGTCGGCGAAGGTGGCCAGGATGCGGCGCAGGTAGGGCTCGAGCATCGGTGAGTGGAAGCCGGACCGGAACGGCAGCACCTGCACAGCGATGGCGCGCGCCCGCAACCGGTCCACAACGGCGCCCACGGCAGCTTCCCCACCGCAGATGATCGACTGGTTGGGGCAATTATCGTGCGAAACCACAACCCCTTCCGTGCCGCCGATCACCTCAGCGGCCTGTCCGGCACCGCACCCGAGCGCGGCGAACATCAGACCGGGGACGTGTAGTGCGGTTGGGTCAAACGAAGTGATGAGCTCCTCGACGGCCCTGCGCGGGTAGATTCCAGCGGCGACCATCGCGTTCCATTCACCGATGCTGTGACCGGCCACCAGATCCGGTATCACGCCGAGTTCGCGCAATGCGGCGTCGAGTAGCCGGCCGACAGCGAGCACGCCGAGCCCGTGCTGGCCGAGTACGGCGGTGTTGCCGAGGTCTGGCCGATCTAGCCCGAAATGGTCGGCGACGTCGTCGGTTTGGGGCTCGAATCCCTGCTCCAACCCCGGGAAGACAAATGCCAGCCGACCCGGCGCAGGCTCGGGGTGCAGTGGGGCGGTGGTGAACCACATGTCGTCGCGGCCCCGCCATGGCTTGCCCTGCGCAACGATCCGACGGGCCAGCGTCAGCCGGCGCGCGGTGGCCGCGACGATCGCCAGCCGGCAGGGCCCACCGGCTGGCGGGTTACTGGCATCGTTCCGGTCGAGCAGGCGGGCGTCGGGCACTTGGAGCTGCCGGGCCAGCTCGTTCACGTCGGCGCCGGTCAGCAGCAGCAGTCGCTCCGGACCCGATGGTCGCGCTCTTCGGACGCGGCGGGCGTCTGGCGGCTGCTCCACAATGGTGTGCGCGTTGATGCCGCCGAAGCCGAAGGCGTCGACTGCCGCCCGGCGCGGCGTGCGTCCGATCGTGGTCCACGGTCGGGCCTCGGTGATCGGCGCGAAGCGGGAGCCGGCCAGGGCCGGGTGCGGGTCCTCGCAGTGCAGGGTGGGCGGCAGCACGCCGTGATGGACGGCCAGCGCGGCCTTGATCAGCCCGGCGACGCCGGCCGCCGGCATCGCATGGCCGATCATCGACTTCACCGAGCCGATGCCGATGTCCCGACCGGCTCCGTTAGGT
>JALZDU010000328.1 GCA_030862405.1 Actinomycetota bacterium
GCCCAGAGCCCTCCCGTGTTCGAGGAGGTGGCGCGTTCCCTGGGCCGGGCGCCGCGGCAGGTTCTCCGCACCATCACGATTCCCTTGGCTGCACCCGGTATCGCCGCCGGCACGGCGTTGGTCTTTCTGGCGGCCATGAAAGAACTCACCGCGACCCTGGTCTTGCACCCCACCGGCATGGACACCCTGGCGATCCAGCTGTGGAGCGAGACCTCCACGCGGTCTTATGCGGCTGCGGCCCCTTACGCTGCACTGCTGATGCTTGTCTCCGTGCTTCCCACCTACCTGCTCGGGCGCGATCGGCGGGCCACCGGCGCACTCCCTGATCCGACTCAGGGGCACCCTGCGACGCTAGGTACGTACCAATCTTCCCCTGATGAGGGGTTGCGGCCGCGATGAGCGAACTCAGCGTCTCAGCTGTCGAGAAGTCCTTCGGCTCCACGGCGGTCCTTTGCGGGCTCTGTCTCGAGGTCGCCGAGGGGATGATCGCCGCGGTGCTGGGACCGTCCGGGGGCGGGAAGACCACCTTGTTGCGGGTAATCGCCGGGTTCGAGATCCCCGATGCCGGCGAGATCCGGATCGGGGGGCGAACCGTCGCCAGCGGGACGGTTCGGGTCCCCGCAGAGCGTCGCACGATCGGATTCGTCCCGCAGGAAGGGGCGTTGTTCCCGCATCTGAGCGTCGCCCGAAATGTCGCGTACGGCCTGGGCCGCTCGCGGGAGCGGGCAGCACGCGTGCGCGAGGTGCTGGAGTTGGTTGGCCTGGCACATCTGGACAACCGGATGCCACACGAACTGTCCGGCGGTCAGCAACAGCGGGTGGCCGTGGCGCGGGCACTGGCCCCTCGGCCGGCTCTGGTGCTGCTCGACGAACCATTCAGCTCCCTGGATGCTGGTCTGCGCGGGGAGGTCCGCGACGTCGTCCGGGCCGCGCTGCGCGCCGATGGGGCGACCGCAGTCCTGGTGACCCACGACCAGGAGGAAGCGTTGTCCACAGCGGATCTGGTGGCGGTCATGCAGCACGGGAGGATCGTCCAGGCCGCCGACCCGGTGACGGTCTACCGCGCACCACGCGACCTCGACGTGGCGGCTTTCGTGGGTGACGCCGTGCGGGTGAGCGCAACATTCTCCGGTGGGTACGCCGACACCGAGGTGGGCCGGCTGGCGCTACGCGAACCCCGACCGCCCGACGGCACGGGAGTGGCCCTGATCCGGCCCGAGCAGTTCGTGGTCGTCGACCGCAACGGGGGACCCGCTCCGCTGGCCGAGTCCGGGATCGCTGTCGCTGCGACCGCAGGTCAGCAGTCCTTCCTCGGTCACGACGCGCTGATAGCGGTCTCGCTGTCCTCCGGCGCCGTGGTCACTGCCCGCGCACTGGATCCCGGTCCAGCCGGCGAGCGGCCGGTCTGGTTGTCGGTGCGGGGACCGGTGAACGGCTATTCGACCGCTCGAGGAAACACCCAGCGCTTGTAGGCGGTGAACCGAATTCCGGTCCCGAGCGCGATTGTTGCGATGTTGGTCAGCTGCAGGATCAAGGCATCCGATTGGTCCAGGCCGTAGTGGACGAACCCGATGATCACCAAGCTCAGCACCAGGGTGAACGCGTTGACGACGAAGAAGATCGGGTACTCCCGCCGTACGCCGGTCCGTGCCCGATGCGAGAACGACCAGTGCCGATGCATGAAATAGGCGGTGGTCGTGGTGATCGACGTAGATACGAGCTTGGACATCAGGGCGTCGGCACCGACCACGGTGTACATCACTTGGAAGATCCCGATATCCAGGGCGAAGTTGATCGCCCCGACGACCCCGAACGCGGACAACTCCTTGAGCAGCACCCGCCAGGTCTGGCGCAGGCTCTCGGTGATGCCTGGTTGGGTCTGCACCCGCCGAGCCTACGTCGAGCCTGGTGACCCTCCTTAGGCAGCAGATCGCCCGCGCCCTCCCATTAGGCTCGCGGTTTGCGCCGTAGGAACGTTGCAAGCAGTGGAGGTTCGCGTGGCAGGTGGAGAGTTCGTCACCCTCGAGGCGGCAGACGGGATCGGGACCATCCGGCTGGCGCGCCCCCCGATGAATGCGCTCAATCGCCAACTGCAGGAGGAGATCCGGGGCTGCGCGCTCGAGGCTGGAGCCCGCGAGGACGTCAGAGCCGTGATCGTCTACGGCGGGGAGAAGGTGTTCGCCGCCGGTGCTGACATCAAGGAGATGAGCTCTCTGGGCT
>JALZDU010000344.1 GCA_030862405.1 Actinomycetota bacterium
GTCGCGCACAGCATGGGCGTGATCGTGATGAAGGCAGCTGTGGCCAACCACGTGTACGAGACGCGTCCCGAGGAGGGCAGAGAAGCGCTCGGCGTCATCGAGTCCGTCGGCCGCACCGCGCTCGCCGACATCCAACGGGTGCTCGGCTCATTGCGATCGGCGGGCGAGGTTGACCTCACGCCAAGCCCAAGCCTTGATGACGTGCCGAGGCTCATCGAGAACGCCCGGCTCGCTGACGTTCAGGTCGAGCTCGAGCGCGGCCCCATCCCAGCACTGCCCTCGGCGGTCCAGCTCTCCGCGTACCGGATCGTGCAGGAGGCGCTGACCAACATCGTCAAACACGCAGCAGCACCAGGTCAGTGCACCGTCCGCATCACCAACGAACCGGGCGAACTGCATCTCACCGTGATCAATGAGGGAACACCGTCTCGCCCGGTCGGCAAGCCTGGCCACGGCCTGATCGGCATGCGCGAGCGAGCCGCTCTACACAACGGAACCCTCGTGGCGGGTGAGCGTCCCAATGGTGGGTTCGCCGTGCACGCTCGCCTGCCGTATCAGGTTCAGGCCCCGCATGACTGAGGCTCAGGTCCGCATACTGATCGCTGACGATCAAGCACTGCTACGGGGCAGCCTGCGGGTACTCATCGACACGGAGCCGGACCTCGTCGTGGTCGGCGAAGCAGGAACCGGCGCCGAGGCTGTCGCCCTGGTTCAGGCAGAGCACCCCGACGTGGTGCTGATGGACGTGCGCATGCCGGACATGGACGGTATCGAGGCCACCAGAAGAATCACCGCACACGAGCACGCGCCAAAAATCCTGGTGCTCACCACGTTCGATCTAGACGAATACATATACTCCGCGCTGCGGGCTGGGGCCAGCGGCTTCCTGCTCAAAGACACACCACCTGCTCAATTGCTGGACGCCGTGCGGGTGGTTGCCTCCGGCGAGGCATTGCTCGCACCCACGGTCACCCGGCGGCTGATCGCCGAGTTCGTCCGCCGCCCGGAGCCGGCCAGGCGTCCCACCCGCACACTGAATGGCATCACTGACCGGGAACGGGAGGTGCTCACTCTCATCGCACGCGGACTGTGTAACAGCGAGATCGAACACCAACTGCACCTCAGCCGAGGGACTGTCAAGACACACATCGGCCGGCTGCTCGCCAAGCTCGGCGCCAGGGACCGGGCGCAACTCGTGATCGTCGGATATGAGACCGGCTTGGTCGGAGCCATCCCGACGTAGCTGGATCTGTTGCGTTCAGCCTCTCCCGGCTTCCCCGCAAGAATCACACAAGCTGCTCAGATAGCAGCCGCAAAGACGTGGGCGGGACGCCGGCGGAGCGCCTTGTCCGAGGACATTTCATTGACACAGGCACTCCTGACCGGGTCCGTATTGATCGATCAGGACTGTGTTGCGGCGTCCATACGCTCGCGTAGACTGCGCGGCCGCATGTCGGTCCATACCTCGTCGACGTAGGAGGAGCATTCCTCTTTGCTTCCCTCCTGGCCAACCTGCTGCCAACCCGCTGGCACAGTGTGGCCCGCCAGCCACAGCGAGTACTGCTCCTCGTCATTACGCAGGACTACGTATCGGGCGTCGTCATCCATCCCTTTGTATCCTTCCTCCGGAAATTGGATCGGCTGACATAGCTGCCAATCCGCACTAACGGCGTACCGTGTCGTCCGTTACAGAGTTCGCCCAGCACAGTGCACCTCTGGGGCTAGCGTGAAACCTGATTTCGCAACGTCAGCATTGGAAACGACCTCGGTAACTCCTGGCACGGTAGTCCAATTATCCAGCGCATCTATGATGGCATTGTGGACAGCATCGGCTGTCAAGTCGCCATTTAGATAATCGCTCACGAGGGGCCGGGTATCCACGAAAAGCATCTCACCGGGCCGCCTCTTTGCCTTATTGACGACGATGAGCACGGCTGCTTGTGTTCCGATGCTGTTGTTGTGAACGAGCGGTTTATGGTCTGAGTTAAGCACGAAATGGGAATCGCCAACAGTGCGCGCAAGCCAGCGAGGCCGAGAAATCTCCCACGGACAGAGAATAACGGCTTCGATGAGGTCTGATTCCACGAAACGCTGCCGGACTTGGACTGCGGTGAGATCCTCATCGCGGCTCGTCGCTTCATGATCGAGCATGACGACCATGCGGCCGTTGTCGTCAAGATGAGCCAGTATGAGCTGCATCCAGGCCCAATCGCCGTCCTCGGAGGGCCGCCCAAAGGGAAAACGTTCGAAACGGTCACCACGGTAGATAGATTCAGGAATTGATCGATTCCATGGTGGGCTTGCGACTGCCAGGTCGAAGCGTTGTAACCGGCCGTTGGCATCAACGAAGGCGGGTTGGCGCAGACTGGACCCTAGCTTCAAAGTCATCTCGAGGCCGTGCAATTTCCGATTGGCGGCTGCGGCAACGTAGGAGATCGGGTCAATCTCTTGCGCAAAGATCCGAATACCTTCACCAGAGGAACGGCTTGCGGCGCTTTGCACTGCACGGGGTAGTCGGCCAGAGCCGCAGCATGGGTCAAAACAGGACATCCCAGGCTCAGGCCGACACAGCGCTGCAATGAGGCGGGCCACTCGGCGCGGTGTTGTGAGGTACGCTACGGTTGCTACTAACAGCGATAAGTATGTCAGCGATCCGATGGTGGCGAGCCTGAGGACTCTATATTTAAGCTTCATAGACGGTTATCTCCACTCATCAATGAATTGCATTGAATGATCAGGGCTGGGTCGCGGCGTCCATCCGCTCACGTAGACTTCGCGGTCGCATGTCCGTCCAAACCTCGTCGACGTAAGATGAGCACTCTTCCTTGCTGCCCTCCTTGCCCACCTGGTGCCAGCCCATTGGTACCTCGTGGCCTGCTAGCCACAGGGAGTACTGGTCCTCGTCGTTGCGCAGGACCACATATCTGGCGTTGTCGTCCATTCCGCTGCCTCCTTTCTCGAAAATGTGTTATTGCACTGGCGTAGCTTGCAATTCACGCTATGGCTCCACTAGCTGTTCCTGCTCTCACGTGGTTACGGCGAGCTCCTCAATTGCTGGATGCCGGGGAAACTTGCGCAGGGTGGGGCTGAGGGTGGCCAATAGCGTGACCACCCCAATGCCTGCGGTGCACAGCAGGACCGCGTAGTCGTCGGAGACCATTTCCATGAGCACACCACCCAGCGCCGGCCCCACCACGCTGGCCGTACCGATAAACACCCCCATCGCCGCGTTCATCCTGCCGCGCAACTCATCGGGAGTAAGGAGGAGTTGGTAGGTCTCGATCGTCGTGTTCGCGGTCGGGGCAAGAAACGCCATGCCACCAAATAGCGCACCCATGAGGTAGCCATTGCTGATGAAGACCGCAAGCGGAGTGAGAGCCGTCAGCGCCCAGAACACGGCGATGATCGACAGGTACGGGGTCACCATCCGTTGCAGATACGGCGCGGCCAGAGCGCCGAGGATTCCACCTACACCGAACATCGCCGCCATGATGCCCATTTCTCCCGGTGGCACACCATTGGCTTGCGCCACCACGATGATGACGATGAAATAGGCGGTGAAGAACAGGTTGAGGCCAACCGCGAACAGCCCCATGACCCGAACAGGGCGTTGCCGCCACACCCACCGCAACCCGGTCATCATCTCGCGGCGGAGGTGAACTAACGGTTCTGGCCGCACCTTGCGTTGCGGCATGCGAAGAAACATCAAAAAGAAAAACGCTATGGTGTGGGTGAACACGTTCACTGCGAACGGCGCGAACCTCCCGAGAGCAAACAAGAAGCCACCTGCCGCAGTACCTGACAGCTGTCCCAAGTGACCACGTGCCGAGTTCATCGCCACAGCCGTCGGTAACTGCTCAGCCGGCATCAGATTCGGCAAACACGCCTCTTCCGCCGGTTCAAATAGTGCCCCGCACACGCCTATCACGGCGGCCACTACCACGATGTGGGCCACACTCGCTACATCCCACAATAGCGCGGCGACAAGGCTTGCGGTGGCAAGCGCCTGCGTCGCCTCGCAACCGAGCATAATCTTCTTGCGATTCCAGCGGTCCACTAATGCGCCCGCTGGCAAACCAACGAGAAGTGCCGCAGCAGCACTTGTACCCAGCACAAGGCCGGATGCGGCTGCCGAGCCGGTCAGCGACAGCACAAGCAGAGGGAATGCGATCATCGAGGCATTGATGCCGAACTCCGACAACGCCTGGCTGCTCCACAACAGTTGGTAGTTGCGGTTACGGGAGAGTGGAGTAGTCACCGGCTCTCCCTCCGGCAGTCCTGTGCGATACGCCGCAGAGCGTCAAGGAAGTCACCAGCGACGGACTGCACGGTGGACTCCTCGTGCACGCCAGGCTGGTAGTACCAGAAGAAACCCAGCTGACCGCCCTGCGCGTTCCCCACGATTTCGAGCATGTGTGGGCTTTGATCGGCGGAGTCATGTTCCTGGCCGAGGGAGTCATGTATGTGCCGGTAAAGGCCGCCTCCCACGTCATCTGACCGTGCATCCCACTGGCCGAGGTAGTTGAACGAGATCTGCGGTCCCGACCCGTTGGCGGACAGACGTTCGCGCGTCGAGGGCGGACCCAGGTAACGCAGCGCGCCGAAGCCAAAGCCGTTGGCAGGGATGGCACGGAGCTGCCTTCGCACCGACTTGACTAGCTCTCGCCAGTTCGGCTCATCGCTGCTCGTGACATCGAGAGCGACTGGGAAGATGCTCGTGAACCATCCCACGGTGCGGGAGAGGTCGACGCCGTCGAGGATCTCTTCGCGGCCGTGGCCCTCCAGGTCGATCGATACCCTTCCTTGCCCTGTCCATCGCGATAACGCCCAGGCGAGAGCTGCAAGCAGGACGTCGTTGATTCGCGTGCGGTAGACGGTCGGCGCCCAGCGCAGTAATGCGTCGGTCTCCTCGGTAGTCAGCAGCACTGACACGGCGCGTTGCGGCCCTATGCGCGGCTGCGCGCGGTCCACTGGCAGTTCATTGCCATCCAGCACAGATGCCCAGTGGTCAAGCTCATGATCAAGTCCACCGTTGGCCAGGTAGTTGCTCAACCGCAACGCCCAGTCCCGGTATGAGGTCGTCTTGAGACCGAGATCGATCGCCTCACCGCCGACCGCTTGCTGGTATGCCGTATCGAGGTCATCGAGCAGGATGCGCCAGGAGACGCCGTCGATCACCAAGTGGTGCACCGCCAGGAAGAGATAGGGCCGCTGACCTGCACCCAGATGGAACAGCACTCCCTTCAGCAGGGGAGGGCGCGCTAGGTCGAAACTCGCATGGACATCGTCAGCGATCTTCTCCATAACTGCGGGCTGCTCCGCTGCGTCCACATCAGACAAGTCGCACCGTTGGAGCACCTCCATGTGTCGCACAGGGGCGTTGTGCTGGTGCCAGTGGCCATCGACCTGCTGAAACCGCATGCGCAATGCGTCGTGGTGCTCGAACAACGCATCAAGTGCCCGGTGGAGCGCGTGCTCGTCCAGTTCGTCGGTCAGCTCCAGGAGGTTGGACTGGTTGAAATGGTGCGGGTTCACCCGGTACGCCTGGAAGAACCAGTGCTGGATCGGAGTGAGCGGAACTGGGCCGACGACCGGTTGCTGCTCAGCGTCGTCGATCTCCGTCGCGATCACGATCGGTGCAAGTGACACGACGGTCTGGTGCAGGAAGAGGTCCTTGGTGGTGACGAGCAAGCCCGCCTTCCGGGCTCGGGATACCACCTGGATGCTCAGGATGGAATCGCCGCCCAACTCGAAGAAGTTGTCCTGCACACCAACCCGGTCCAGCCCGAGGACGTCCTCCCAGATCTCGACGAGAGCCTTTTCCACCGGGCTGCTCGGCTCCACGTGGCGGGACTCCAGTTGCGGCCGTGCGTCTGGGGCCGGCAGCGCTCGCCGGTCGACCTTTCCGTTTGGACTTAAAGGCAACTCGTCGAGCACGACAAACGCTGAGGGCACCATGTAATCCGGCAGCGTCTGGAGGAGGAACTGCTGTAGGTCGGTCGGGCGCGGGGCTGCCCCTTCCGACGCCGCTACCAGGTAAGCCACGAGACGGTTATGCCCTGCGTCCTTCTGGGCGATGACGACGCTCTCGGCGACCTCCGGATGCCGCCGTAGGGCGGCCTCGATCTCACCTGGCTCGATGCGGAAACCACGGATCTTGACCTGTTCATCAGCCCGCCCAAGGAACTCCACGGTCCCGTCGCGCTTCCAACGCACGACGTCTCCGGTGCGGTACATCCGTGACCCCGGCTCGCCGAACGGGTTGGCCACGAAACGTTCCGCGGTCAGGCCCGGCTGACCGAGGTAGCCGCGGGCGAGCCCGGCGCCGGCGATGTACAGCTCTCCGCGAACGCCCACCGGCGCTGGCCGCAGGTGGGCGTCGAGCACGTAGACCTGCATGTTGTCCAGCGGGCACCCGATGGGAACCGTCTCGGGCACGGACTCGGTCGCCGGCATGGGGTAGGAGGTGGCGAACGTGGTGGTCTCAGTCGGACCGTAGCCGTCGACAACGACCAGGTCGGGGCAGGCCTGCAGGGCTCGACGAACCGCCGTGGCAGCCACGACGTCACCACCGGTCCATACCTCACGGACTTCTGCCAAACAGTCAGGCGCGTCCTGAGCGATCAGCCGGAACAGCCCGGCGGTCAGCCACAGGCCGGTCACGCCGTGATCGGTGATCACCTGCCGCAGTGACACCGGGTCCAGGTCGCCCGGCGGAGCCACCACCACCTGCCCGCCGCGCAGTAGCGGCACCCACATCTCATAGGTGGAGGCATCGAAGGCCTGCGGCGAATGTAACAACACCCGCTGGTGGGCGCTGCCCTGGTAACGCCGATCGAATGCCAACGCCACCACGTCGCGATGGCGCGCTGCCACACCCTTCGGCGTGCCGGTCGAGCCGGACGTGTACATGACGTAAGCCAGTTGTTCGGGGTCCACCGCCACATCCGGTTCGGCGCCTGGGTTGGCTTGCGGCGGCTAGCCGCCCACCACGATGTGCCCGCTATGAACTTCCCGGGCCATCGTCTCCCACACACGATCTGTCGCCAGCACCGCTGCCCCAGCCTCGGCCAGCACCAGCTTCATCCGCTCTACCGGGGCCCGGACGTCCAATGGCAGGTATGCCCCGCCCGCCTTGGCAATCGCCAGCACAGTGATGACCAGATCGGCCGATCGATCCATCAGGATCCCGACCCGGTCCTCCGGCTGGACGCCAAGCGTGATCAGATGAACTGCCAAATGATTCGCTTGCTCGTCCAACTCCTGATAGCTCAACGAGACATTCCCGCACACTACGGCAGTAGCTGATGGAGTCCGGTGCACTTGAGCAGCGAAAAGGCTCGGCACTGTACCCTGCGGAAGGTCATGATCAGTATCGTTCCAAGCAATCAGTACCTGGTTGCGCTCCTCCTCGATCAGCATAGGCAGCTCGGCCACACTGCAGCTTGGGTTGGCGGCGATTCCTTCGAATAGCATCTCCAGGTGCGCCGTCATGCGTGCGATAGTGCTCGCCTCGAATAAGTCCGTGTTGTAGGTCAGCACGCGATACAGGGCGCCATCGAGCTCCTGGAACTCCACCATGAGGTCGAAGCTTGCGGTCACCTCTGGCAGTTCTAGCTCCTCGGCCTCGAGGCCGGGCAGACCATCAAGGGTCTGGGTGGAGGCGTTCTGCAGCACGATCATGACCTGGAATAGCGGCGTGCGGCTGGCGTCGCGTTCCGGTTGGAGTTCGTCCACCAGTCGTTCGAACGGCACGTCCTGGTGGGTGAAGGCATCCAGGACGGTGCCACGCACCTCGTCAAG
>JALZDU010000350.1 GCA_030862405.1 Actinomycetota bacterium
CTCCGAACGCGACATCCGCATGATCAAGCTGCGGCAGAAAGTGTCCGGATGCCTGCGCACACTCACCGGCGCCAAACAGTTCTGCGCCATCCGCAGCTAAAACACGGCAAGCACTTCTTCGAAGTCCTCGTCATGCTCACCAACGGCCGACCCTGGCTACCCGCGGTTCACTGACCTCAACTCGGCGACCTGACCAGTTACGAAGCGAGCAGCATCCTTCTGAGTCTTGGGCCATGGTCTTGATGCTGTATCAGGTGGACCCGTGGAGGGAAGCCATGCCATTGGATGTAGGCGAGGGTTCATCATCAGCGGACTGTAAGGCGGACCTCTACCTTTCCATCTTGACACCGCACCTCATAGGTAGGGGCGGGCACGGTGGCGGGTCCTCTTACCACTCCACCGTCTGAAAGCCGAAAGATGCTTCCATGACAAGAGCATTCCAGCATCAAGTCATTGACCTGCCCCAGGTGAAGCGGGCATCCGCGGTGAGAGCACCGGTCCGATAGGACATAGAGCTGTTCGCCTTTTTTGTAAAGCATGATGCGCACGCCATTCGCTTTGGCGGGGGTAAGGGTGTCCTCGATCAGATCCTCCTCTGCGATCACCGGCGTCCACTCCTGCGGCCACGCCTCGAACGCTGTCTGATTGACGCCCACTCCCTTGACGAAGGAGAGATGGCCACCAAGGTAGGCGGATGCTCCGGCGATGGTCATGGCACTGAGTGACAAAAGGCGCGCCCTTTTCCGCTTGCCGCTACGACGGGCCTCGAAGGAAAGCATTTGGAAGGAGAGAGCGGTGGCGTTCCCCAAAGCATGGATTGATCCCACCCGTTGCTGTTCGCCCCACAGCTCCGCCCAGTCAGACAACCCAGCGGCGATGGTAGGAAGCGCGGCCACATTGCCGATGAAGACAAGTTGGCCGGCTGCTCTTTCCGCCCTTTTGCCACCCAGGACGTCAAGCAATGAGGCGCTCGTCCATACTCCAATCACGACATCAGTGAGCATGGGATGCAGCGGGCGGCCTAGCCAAGTGCCGCTCAGCAGATCCTTCAGAGCCGATTCCTGCGGAACGATCCGTGAAACGGCTTTTTGCACGAGGTTCGCGAAACGGTCAAGCTCGTCCATCTCCTCGACTCTCTTGGTCAACTGCTGGATGGTCTTCATTCGTTCGCTCCTGAACATTCGCCGGCGTCCGGTGATCCAAGGACCTTCAATCAAGTCTTCGCGGCTTGTTTGTGCTCTCCAACTTCCTCGAGCAGAGCGGCAAGCTCTTCGGTGGCGGTCCCAGCTACCTCGGGGGGCCCCACAGCAATAGCCCGCTCGTAGGCTGCCTTAGCACTGTCCTTTCCCCCCCGGTCTCTATGAAGACGGGCGAGGTTGAGCGCGCCCAACGAGGCGAGCTCTGGATGGCGTAGCGAGATCACTAGCTCGTAGATTTCCTGAGCCTTCTTGTCATCTCCTTGACGGGCCAAGATGTCGCCGAGTTTCAACGCCGCCCACGAGGTAACCTCCGGATGCCCAAAAGCGATGGCTTGCTCATAGGCCTCCTTCGAGCGGCCCAGGTCTCCAAGCCTCTCCAAGAGCACCCCGAGGTTATATGCGCCGAGCGCGGCAAACTCTGGGTGACCTGAAGCAATCGCCTTCTCGTAGGCTTCCTGCGCCCGAGACGTTTCCTCTAACTCTTCGAGCAGAATGCCCAGACCAAAGGCAGCAGCCGGCGCAAAATTCTCGTGCCCCGAGTCAATCGCTTGCTGATAAAGCCTCTGGGCTCGTTTCCGTGAGCTCTCCCGCTGTGCCGCAAGAAGACCGGCTAACCTTACTCCTGCTTCCAATGACTCTTCTTTACGCCCGGCTTGCACCGCTATACACCACGCTCGCTGTGCGTCATAAAGGTCAAAACGAGCCCGGCGGAAGCTTTTGTTCTCCGGAGAGCTGGAGCGGTGTGACCGCATCACCAAAGGAAACACCTCTCGACGCATATGCGATAAAGATCGCATGCGATCGTAGCGGCAGGTGCCCTCGGCGGTACGCCTGACTGCGGGACACACTCTGTCGATGTGGACATATATGCGGTTGTCGTCTGCAAGCGAAAGGTGAAGACCGGGTCCGTTCGCGATCTCCCGCACGGAGATCTGCCCGCGATGCAATAATCCCGCTCCCGGTGTATCCCGACAGAATCGACCTGTGGCCAGCAGGTCCTGCAAAAACGCTCGGTTATCTCTGGTTGTGAAGTGGGCGCCGCCAGCTCCTGTTGTCAAAGCGCCTCCCACGGATCTAATGTGCCGCCATAAACCGATCTCTAGCAAGCGCCTGTAGAGCAGCGCCATCGTCATGCGTGCCGTAGCGTCCAACCTAGAGGCTTCTCGCACCTTCGACGCACCCCTTCCCCTCAAAAATGTTCAAACCGAACGCAAGCGTGGCCTGAAGGCCTCTCCGTTGCCCCTCACCACCGACCTTCCCCGACTCAGCCCGCTGAATGCGCTTGCGACACCGCGACGTCGACCGAAAACAGGCCTGGATCGGCGGCAGTGACGAGGGCCTCGCCGATGCCGGATCGGTGTAGGGCGCGGATGGCCCACTAGCCGGGGGGCGGCGATGAAGCGGAACTGGCCGGAGGCTCAGGACACCACCTCTCCGGTGAACTCCCCAGTGCCATTGAGTAGCCGCACGAAGGCACCGCCGACGGGTTCCAGCCGTTCGCGCCGTGCCGGTCAGCACGGTGTGCTTCCTCAGATCCCTGCCCGGCGGCACTTGCTGGGTCTGTTCCGGTGCCCCGCACATGACGATAAACCCTTTGCTGCCCAACTCGATCGGTACGCCGACTAATGAACCGTACTCGGTCCAGGAAGCATCGTAGTTTGACGCCGGACGCCCCCAGCAATTCTTACAGCACGAACCAGCTGTGGCTGGAACGCTCGCCGATGCGGCAGTACGCGATGACCAACTCGCCCTCGTCGAGTCCGGCGCCGGTGTAGACGACCCGCAGCTCGTCGTCCAGACGTGACGGTGCCGTCTTCGTTGGCGGCCATGGACCACGGCACGTTCACCGTGGGAATGTGCCCCGGCCGCTGCGCCGGTCGGCGGGGTCGCCCATGTCCAGGGCTTGATGGGACGGTCACAGTTGTAGCCGGTCACCCAGGTGTCGACTGCCGCTTTGGGCGGCCAATAAGGTGTCGAAGGGTTGGCGTGGTCCACGAATTCCGGCGGAAGCTGCCATGACAGCGTTCGATCTTGCCTGTAGCTCGCCGAGACGTCGAGTGGCCACAACGCCATCGGGTCTCGCGTTCCCAGTGCCGAGCGAGCCCGCGTCACCTTCCACCAGATCCTGGATGGGGCAACTGACGCCGACTTGCGCCGGCCGTCGAACGGCGCTCGCTGGACCAACGAGCAGTTGCTGTTTCATATGCTTCTCGGCTAGCTGATTATTACGGACGCTGCGTGACCCTGGTACGGCTGTTCAGCCGGCTCCCCGCTGGTGTCAGCCGACAGGCGACCAGGCACAGTTTACGCATAGACCGCTGACAGCCGCACAAGTAGGCCTCATAGCAGACCACATCGCAGCCAAAGCCTCTATTTACGGCCTGGTCGTGAAATTCGCTGCTTATACTGGGTTGCGAGCTGCCGAGATCGAAGGTTTGCAAGTTGGGGATATCAGCACTACTCACGTCACAGTAGCCCGTAGCAGCGATGGCACCGTGAAGTCTCGCACGTCACGGCGTAAGGTGCCCCTGACGGCGTGGTTAGCTGATGATCTCACAATCTATCTTGAAAATCATCCTCGCGCAGACGACAAATCAGCGCCGTTATTCCCCTCGCGTTACGGTCGTAACGTTAAAGGCGTGTCGCGAGCTACCGACGCAGACACCTACAATTGGGACAAACCAATTGATCTGGCTACATTTTATGCGAACTACTTTAAGCCTGCACTCAAAGCGCTCGGACTTCCTGTCACTGATGCCAAAACTAAGACTCGCGGAGTCCGTTTTCACGACCTTCGCCATACCTTCGCGGTTTTGAATCTGACTGCGGGAGTGCATTTTATGCAGGTGAGTAAGTGGCTAGGGCACGCCAGCTTCACCATCACGCTTAATACCTACGGCGATTTTATTCCTACCGAGGAGGTCACAATAACGCTAGACCGTCCTACCGCGCCTGAGACGACAAACGTGGTATCACTGCCCGCACGCCGAGCTACCCAATAAACGATTTACCCTCGCCGGTGTTTTTGCTGACCCATCCGTAAATCACTTCCGTAAATCACTGCTGTGCTCATCGTGATCCAACACCTTCAATTGGCAGAGGCGTATATATGTTTACCGCTGCACCGTCAACTCGTACAAGCAAGCGTTGCTCCGGGATATAAAACACATACCTGTCCCCATTTTGCCCAATCAGTTGAGCGGAAAAGGAAGGGCGCCTCAGCTGCTTCAGCGGTGCAGGCATTTTCTCTTGATCACGCCATTCCAGAGTGACTAAGTGAGGAGTCAGGTCGCTAGCTATCGCCCGGGACAGATTCACATCAAAAAAGCCACGCGATGGCGGCAATTCCCCACGCTTAGCAGCAAATCCAGCGGTACGGCCCCAATCGAAGATGTGTAACCCAGCAACAGCCAAGAGCGCCACCAACAGCACTATAACAGGTGTCATGAGATGCACTCGATGTCGTAGTAAAAATCCTTCGGGTAAGGGTCGCAGAGAAGACAAATATAGTACTACGATGCTTATTGTCGTTGCGATAGCAATCACAGCAACAAAAGCAGTCAGTGTCAACCTCAATGAGGCATTCAATGGAGTTAAACCAAGCTCGGCTGGATCAACCGAGTAAGCACTGTAAAAGCCACGTGTAGCAAGGTAGGAATATACTTGTCCGAATATGCCGATGATCGCAAGCACTGCTAACGTCGAGGTAAGAGTGCTGGCCATCTTTGATGTTTCTGCTGGCATACCCCCATCTGCGGCGTCAGGCTCCATAATCTCCATCATACACAAAAGGCATCCCCACTCAGGGCAATGTGGTGTCGCTGGCCGCACGTCTTTGGTCGCAATCGAGACTCGAACAACTTCTAACCTGATTTTCTGCACCGCTAAAAATACGCGGCTTCGCAACTGCGGCGTAGGTGCTAGGGCTACGATATCCAACACGATATCGCTTACGGTTTCAGGGTTCACGGTGATAATCCGGCACCGCGCGGTGTTCACTGATTAGGTGCTCCATGGCGGCTGATTTTGCGAGATCGCGTGTCCGCTCCATAGCTTCGAATTCGCAGATTCTGCAATACCAAACTACGGTATCCACCGACGCCATGGCATCAACGTTGTAAAGTTCGGAGACTTCTAGACACAGCATGACTTTCATTTTAACCACCTCCGTACAACAGGATTTTTCACTTTTTCACTTTCCCGTGGCGGTCTCACTGCCGCGCAACACCACATGCATCCACAGCCAAACGTCAACGCTCCGGCGACCGTGCCGTGTGGTGCACCGTCGACACGAGACCGCCCCGACGTAGGCGTGCCGCTCACGGCCGCACCCGACACTGTGGGCAAACCTGATCAGGATCTTGCGGTTCGCCGGGCAGGCTCACGCGGCCTATGACCAAGCGCGGTACTACGAACGTCACGCCGCAGCTCGCGGTGACATGCCGTCCACGCGCTAGACCGCGATGGGTGTCGCCGTCGGCCAGCGAGCGCACATACCACGGCATGACCATCTCCTCACCGCGTCACACCCCGACGCCGGAGACAGTACCTCCAAACCGAGACATTTGCGAACACGGGTGAACGTCGCGAACGTAAGACTGATCGGTCGGTTTGGCGACGCAACTGCTACTAGCGTCATCGTTATGACCGATGAGCCACTACTGACATCTGGTCAGGTGGCTAAGCGCCTGGGCGTGACACCCCGTGCCGTGGCGCGCTGGGTTGCCCGTGGACAGATCAAACCCACGTTCACACTGCCGGGCGGTCGGTATCGGTTTCGCTGGTCAGAAGTCGAGACACAGCTACGCGAGCTGGGTGAACGCGGCGAGGATCTAGATAACCCGTGACGCCATCACACGCGGTACGTCGTCGTGCAACGCCGTAGGTGAGGGGTACGGCAGGGGTACGTGAACCCAAGAATTTGATCTATGCGCCGCGCCTGCGCAGCGTCCTGCCAGCTAAAATAGGGTGGGGCGGGTGGGACTCGAACCCACGACCTGACGGATTATGAGTCCGCTGCTCTGACCAGCTGAGCTACCGCCCCGGCAAAGCGAGGTTACCCAACGGTCGCTCCCGTGCCCCCGCGAGCCGGTCACGCACCAGCGCCCTCCCC
>JALZDU010000380.1 GCA_030862405.1 Actinomycetota bacterium
GCCCGCCGTAAGGGCAAGCTGCCGGCAGCAACCCAAACTGCCGGATGGTTTACGCCCTTGGTGCTGAGAGACGGCCGATGCGAAGCTCGGGGCCGGTAGTGAGTCCGCCGGAGGCGGTCTGTCGAGACTCTTGGCCATGCGGCCTTGAGCAGACCGTTTACCTGTCGTTGCCTGGCACTACTCCGTGTCTGCTCTTCTTTGCTGCAGCGGCTTCGTGCGTAGCGGCGTCTTCCGTCGCAGGGGTGAGCCACGCCTCAAGCCTCTCCCCCTGGCTGACTCATCACGATACCGTGAGCTGCTCCCCCGCTGGGAGTCACCAGCCTCAATGGCCGCAATACGACGCCGAAACTCACCAACATCAGGGCGCTGCTCAGGGCCTTCGTCGGTAATTGTCGGGACACCCCACCAGCACTTCGTTCGGATACTCGGTCACTATCAAGCCGCCCACGTCGATCATGCGATACCATAACGGCTCCCGAACTACATCAATGCACAATTGAGATCACCTGAGTCTTGGTGCCAAGCTTTGCGGCTTGTGCCTAAGCCCCTAAGCCCGCGCAGCTCGTATCTGAGCGCAGAGATTTGTTACTTCTACACCCGACACTGCTCGATTTCCTCGCAGGACTGAGAAAAAGCTACGACCTTGCGGAGCAGATTCACTCAGAGGTCACCGGCCAGCCGATAGATTGGGATGTTCCTCTTCGCGGACTGGAAGGGAAGCGTCTCGCCGCGACACTGCAACCTACGCCGCGCCACGTTGCAGGGGTTACAACTCGCATTCGAAGATCAATTCGGTCGAGAGCTCACAACGGATCCGCCCCGCTTCGTACTCGATTTTCTTGGGAGACCACCCAACCACTGGTCAATGAGCCATAGACAGTACCGTGATAGGCGTTGGTGGGTAGATCGAGATGAGACACTGACACGACGGCAATTATGGGAGCGAGCTGCCGGCGCTCTGGCGGGACTCTGTTACGGCAGAGGCATTATCTCTGATGCCGCGAGCAATTGGATACCGTTCGCGACGTGGCTACCGCCTGATGATCCAGGAGGACCAGAGGAACGGACTGCCGAAGGTTATGACGTGCACGACGTCGGGCTGCACCACCACTATGAGGTCGACAAGTTGGTTGGTGGGGCTGTTCGTGATCTCGGGGGTGGGATGAGCGTAGAGCTGTAGTGGGATACGAGAGTCGCTGGGAACTTGTCGACCTGATACTTATCTCCTGCCTGTTCACGATGCACCTGGCAAGGTACTCAACCCATTGGGGATGCCGGACCGGTGCACGTCCTGGCATCCACAACGAATAGCCGCGCGGGCACACTCCATAGGAACTCGCTCCGCTCGTCGCTCCCTCGGCCGTTCAGCGTGGACCGGCCCTTCTCCACCCGCAAGGGCCGCCAAAACTTCTTGGCCTTCGGCCGCTGCGCTGCAAGAACTTTTGCCTCTGCGCTTCGCTCCGCCCCTTGCGCGCGGAGACCTCTGGGCCGATCAGGGCGCGCCTTACGGCGAGACGGGCGCACGCCCGCTCACCGCCTCCGGCGAACGGCTGAGGGAGCTGATCCGCTATGGAACTTATTGACCTTTCCTCACTTGCATGTCCTGTCTGTCAGGAGCCCGTAGACGACGGCAGCGAGGGTTTCGTACACCTTGACGGTTCTCCGCTCTGTCGAGGCGAGACCGAACCTGTCGAGATCGGGCACGACGACAAACAAGCGGAGCCTCACGTCAGAACCCTGGCCGATGAAAACGCGCTCGACGCGATCGCTCACATACTGCGCGATCCCCAGTGGGCTTACGGAATGCTCGAAGACATTGCCACGCTCGTCGTAGCAACAGGACGAAGCGCTCAAAACCTGCCGGGTGATCCTCCTACGTGGGTTCGCCACTGAAGGCGCCACGCCATGGACCTCAAGATCTCTTGCCCGCGTTGCGGGGAGCCCGCGGTCGAATATGAACCCGAGCACTACATCGGCCACGACCCTGTGCCGAAGTACGCCCACGCTTCGGATCTAACGCCGCTTTGTGCTTCGCCGGACAACACCTCATCACTGCCGGTCGCGCACCTTGCGAGCCCGCGATGAACCGAGGCGGAAGTCGACGCATGGGCGCTCGTTACTGCTGCGCAAGCTGGGAACCGAGACGCCTTTGGCGAGCTCTACCACCGGTACGTAGACACAGTGATGCGGTTCGTTCTGTTTCGCGTTGGTGACCGTCCTCTTGCCGAGGACCTCGCAAGCGAGACTTTCCTACGTGGGGATCGAGGAGGATCCGCGCAGCCGTTAGCGCTAGCGATGATCTTGGTGGATGTCGGCGAGTGGGTCTCAGTGCGCGGTGGGCTCGCCGGTGCGGATGTGGCGGTAGATCTGTGAGTGTCGTTGCGGTGCTCCTGGGTGGAGGACCAGCAGGCTTGGTGTCGGTGACTCCAGCGTGACTCGGTGCAGCCACGGTGATAAGGTCCCGTGCTCCTTACTTACCGCGATCTGTTAACCCGTCGTTTCCGCTGTTAAAGGGCGGTAGCGGTGGGATTTCAACCCACGGGGGACGTGAATCCCCACGCGCTTTCGAGGTCTGCGATCCGCAGTTCAGCCCAGACCGCCCGGCATGTCTCAGCAGGTCACCGACCGGCTCTGGTCTTCCGTGAACGCCCACGATCCTCAGCGACTGAGACCCCAAATGAGACCCTGCCGTAGTTGGTCTTGTCGCCGGTGTGCCGCGCAAGAGCCGGTACTTCTTCGGTGGTGGTACGTGGGCG
>JALZDU010000384.1 GCA_030862405.1 Actinomycetota bacterium
TCAGCGCTCTGACCCCTCAGCGCCGACCGAATCGCCAGAAACCGACGTTAGACCGTCTGAAACCGACGTCACACCACCTGAAACCGACGTCATACCACCTGAAACTGACGTCCCACCGTCGTAAATCTAGGTCGTATCGCGAAAATGCATCAGGCCCATAATCCGCGAGTAGCGCTGCGCACGGCCGGTGAGATGGCGATAGGTGCCCTGCTGACCTGCGATGATGGCAGTTGCGAAGCCACAATCATCGAGGTCGGGAGGATACCCATCAGGTGGACAGGGTAGGTGACGCTGTAGGTCGTTCCCTGGGGCGGGGCTTGTCAAGCCGTGTGATTGGGGGTGTGATCTTTCTTTTCGGCTGCTCCGCCAGGTTCTGGGCGCGTCGGGTTGAGGCGTTGGGGTCATCCCTGAAGGGGCGGGTCCGGTCAAGGCGGGGTTGTGGTACTTGTGACCGTTTTTCAGGTCGTTACCGGCATGGTTTGGGCGTGCGGCACCCGCAGCCGGGGTCCAGGCGCGGCGCCCGCAGCGCAGCGAGGACGAACGGCCTGGAGGCCGGCGAGGATGACGCAATGCTGATCCAGCCGGGAGCGGACAGGCTCAGCGGAGGTGGAGTTGTCGGTTTCCGTCTTCATGTTCGCCGAAGATCAGTCAGGCGAGCCGGGGGTTCGGCTGCCGGTCATCCCTTCGCCGCTCGGGTGGCGGCATGAAGCGGTGCGGCTCCAGCAGGGCGGGATCAATCAAGGGGGCGACCACGCCACCGTGGGGTGGGAGTCATGACCCCGGCGATCGCGCGTCCTGCTGGTCCGAACCCGCTCACGCGGCCCCTTTGGCCAGCGCACGGATGTGTCCGTCGCGCAGGCCGTAGTAGACCAGGGTGAGCAGCTTGCGTGCCGCGGCGACCACCCCGATGTTGCGGCCCCGGTTCGCGATGATCCGGGCCCGGTCGGCAGCCAGCTTGGTCCCGGCCGGAGTGCGTTGACAGGCCTCGATCGCCGCCCAGCGCACCAGGGTAGAGCCCTGTTTGGTGATGGGGCCGCGGCGCACCGTGGTGTCGGACTCGCGGTGGCGCGGGGTGAGCCCGGCCCAGCAGCACAGCTTCTCCGGGCGGACGAAGCGTCCCACCTCTCCGATCTCCGCGACGAAGATCGCGGCGAAGGTAGGCCCGATCCCACCGATCTGCTGAATCGTGCGGTACCCGCGGTGACCGGACAAGCGCCCGGCGATCATCCGCCGGAAGGTCTCGACCTCACCGTCGTAGGCATCGATCAGCTCCAGCAGGGAACACACCCGCTGCCGATACACCAGATCCAGCGGTGCCTGGCGCAGCCACTGGGCGCCGGTGACACCGAACAGGTCCGCCACCTGCGGGAGAAGACCCTGTTTGGCCAACACCCCGTGCACTTGTGCCTTGAGCCCGGAGCGCAGCGCGACCAGCTTCGCGCGGTGGCGCACCAGCTCACGCAGCTCCCGCTCGGCCGGGGAGGCGATGTAGGCCTCGGGCAACCGGCCCATCCGCAGCAGATCCGCCAGATCGGCGGCATCACGGATGTCGTTCTTGACCCGCCGGTAGCTGAACCCCTTGATCCCCAGCGGGTGCGCCAGATGCACCCGGGCACCGGCCGCCTGCAGCGCATCGACCGCCCAGTACCAGCCGTAAGTCGCCTCCAGCGCCACCTCCGGGTCCGGGCCGGCCTTGGCCAGCTCCAACCCCAGCGCGACCGGGTCGTTGTCCAGCCGGACCCAGCCCAGCTGCTCGCCCTCCGGGGTCATCCGCACGATCACACTGCGTCGGCGGTGCAGATCGATACCCACGTACTGCCGGCCGTCGTACTCTGTGCTCATCGGGGCCTCCCTCGGCGTCATGATTCATGACGAACCCGAGATGTACTCGGGGACCCACGAGGAGCGGGAGGCCCCGCTCCTTCATCGCATCAAGGGGTCGCAGGTTCAAATCCTGTCGTCCCGACGGGATATGGCAGGCCAGAATGGGTTTCGGAAGTCATCCGGAGCCCCTTTTGGATCTTCTGGAGCCAAACGGGCTCTACGCCACCAATCTGGGACGGGGCCTCCTGATC
>JALZDU010000386.1 GCA_030862405.1 Actinomycetota bacterium
GCCCCGCCCATATGCCCCATTCGGCCGCGTCAGTGATCAGCCACCGACCCTAGATACCCTCTACCCACCCAATCGACGGTGCTTGACGTTGGGCCTGATCGGCTTTCCTATCGCCGTCCGATGTGGACGGTGATGGGGGGTCGGGATTGGCTCTGGTGGACTTGTCCGTTGTCGAGCAGCGCTACCGTGCCGTGCTGGCCGTGGAGCGTGGTGAGCCCAAGATCGTGGTGGCGGCCCAGTTCGGGGTGTCGCGCCAAAGTCTGCATACCTGGTTGACCCGGTATGCCCGAGACGGCCTGGCTGGGTTGATGGACCGCACCCGCCGGCCCGACTCGTGTCCGCATCAAGCCGATGCGGCGGTGGCGACCCGGGTGTGTGAGCTGCGTCGCGAGCCCCCTTTGTGGGGGCCCGGCGGATCGCTCATGAGCTGGCCCACACCGCTGCCCAGCGCTGCCCATGGCAAGAGGACAACGAGCGGGAGCGGACTGCTTTCCCATCGCGCGGCTGCGGGTAATTCCCGGGACAACAGCCGCCCAAGTTGTGACTTACGGACCTCCGCTGAGGCACCGGGCTCCGAGGCGCCCGACGACGGATGTGCCTTTCACTATTTCATTCCCTCGCCTGGGCTTACCACTCGCCGCGTGTGACCAGACCACTGGTTACAAAGAACAACCCAAACACGCAAAGCAGCTCAAAGATGATCTCTCAGGGACTGTTTTCCCTGCTAGCGGGGCAGGATTCGAACCCGCGATCTCCAGTCTTGTCTAGCCAGGGCCGACCGTTCATGGCGTCCCACTACCCAGTTCAGTCTGCTTGACCGCTGCCTATAGCGTCCTTACTACCGTTTCTACTACCGCGCCGGAGGATCATCGTGGACAACAGCGCTCGCTTCCCTGCCTACGGGGATGATCTTCACGTTGGGAGCCGGTGGCATCCCGTCGACCTGTGTAGCCCGACCGCCGCGGCTCCCGGAGACAGCATCTCCTCACGACCGCTGTTCTGTTATGATTCTGTGGTCGTGGGTGGGGTATTTGACTCGATTGAACAAAGTTGACCCGATCGACGGAAGGGCTTCTCGTGTTGAACATCCATTGGTTCCGGAGGGGTAGCGGCATCTCAGACGAAACATCAGAGGCCGTCGGCTCGGACGAATCCCCCCTCCTGAAGATCGATTCAGTCGGTCGCGCCGTCAAACTCGCTTTCGGGCCCACCGATGGCCCGAATTTGGACGGACCGGCCGACTTTAAGGATGTTCCGTCCGAAGGTATGTAACGGACAGGCAGAACAAACGTCCATGATGCTTGGTTTCATCGGGCAGGTCGCCTTCGGCGACGGCGTCGCCGCACCGAAGGCACCCGCAGGTGGTGTGGCGCTGTGGGCTGGTCAAGTGAGCTTGTGGGCACCGGACGAGAACTGGCACGGATGCCAGGTCCGCTGCTTTGAACAGTCCGACGTCAAGCTGGCCATCTTCGGCACGTGTCTGAGTTCAGAGCCCGCGGTGCGCGCCGTGCTCGCCCGTTGTCAGGTTGATGGGGACTACGCCAGACTAGCCGCCTTGCCGGGCAGCTTCGCTCTTGTCGTCCACAGCGGCGACCGGCTTCATCTGTTCACTGACGCTGTCGGTCTCCGTTCGGTGTACTACCGTCGGCATGGTTCGGTGATGCGATTTGCCGAGTCCAGCCTCGACCTGGCCAATCCTTCCCGAGAGCTGGACCGGGCCTGGGTGGCCACCCGGCTCATGGTCCGGATACCCAGTCTTTCCGAGCAGAAGACTCCCTTCGTCGAGGTGGCAGAAGTTCCCTCTGGTCATAGCCTCACGGTCCAGATTCCCCGCTTTCCTGGCGAAGAGCTCGTGGCACGGTGCCGGCCGTACTGGGCTGTTCCGGCCGGGCGCAACAATCTTTCCCACGGAGCGGAGTCACTGCGACACGCCCTCGTCGAAGCGGTAACGGGCAGAGTCGAGCCTCACTGTTCCATCTCGGGTGATCTGAGCGGGGGACTCGATTCGACCTCACTCGTCGCGCTCGCGGCCAGGGCCATCCCGAACCGTGCCCTGGTCGCTGTCACGATGGTCGGTGTCGATCCTCAAACCAAGGACGACGTTGACTTCGCTCGGCGTGCGTCGCGGGCCTTGCCAAACATCATTCCCCATCAGGTACACACCGAGATGGCTTGTGTCGACGGTCCGGAGGTTCTTGCTCTGGCTCCAACTATGGAGCCGAACATGAGCACCACCATGTATCCAGGCTTCAAAGCCCGAATGCAGGCGGTCGCCGCGTGTGGTTCGGTATTGCATCTGTCCGGTCAGGCTGGCGACGCTGTCCTGATGGCACCAGGCGCGCATCTGGCCGACTTGACCCAAGCCAGGAGGTTATCGGAGCTTGGCCGTCATCTGGACCGGCTGGCCCGGCAGTGCGACGTCTCACCGTTTCGGCTGGCTCGGCAGGCGTATCGCCTGAGCCGCACTCGATACGACCATTGGATCGACCAGCAGGCCGAACTCCTCGATCGGATCGGCAACCATTCTCATAAGCAAGACTTCGCTATCGCCTGGGCGTCTCCCGCACAACCCTGTCGATGGGCCAGCCCGGAAGCTATTCGCCTGGCCGTATCCGAACTGCGGGCACATGCGGCGTCGACCGTGCCCCGAACCGAGGCACCGGGCCAGCACGCAGTCCTGGCCTCGATACAGACCTGTGCCCGCACCGCCCGTGGCCTTGCTGAGCTCGCCCGCCCATTCGGTGTGCGCTTGGAGTTTCCCTTCCTGGACCGTCCCGTACTCGACGCATGCCTGGATACCGACATCGCAGTTCGGGCCAACCCTTTCGAGTACAAGGCACTGCTGCGGTCGGCGCTGCAGGGGCTTGTGCCGCAAGACTTGCTGGCCCGTCGCACAAAATCCACCTACACGCGCGATTACTGCGCCGATGCGGGGAAATTCGATCAGCGCCTTCGTGAGCTATTCTCACCATCAACATTGTCCGGTCTTGGTCTCATCGATGATCGGCGCTTCTTTACGACACTTGACCGGATCGCGATGGGCCACATGGTCGGTCTGCGTGGCTTCGTCTGGACGATCGAGACAGAGATCTGGTTGCGGCGCCTTCTCGTCGGCCCCTCGGGTTCTGCGGCCTCAACGCCGGAGGGAGAACCGCTGACGGGACGGGTTCGGTTGTGACCACGCAGGCCGTTTTTGATCAGGCATGGAAGCTCTCCCCGGCATCGCGCGTGGTCACATTCGACGATGGGGCGGTGCTCCTTGACCTCCGCACTGGCCGATTTCATCTCATGAACCGAGGCGCGGCCCAGGTCTTGGCGTCGCTTGGAACCGGCGCCTGTCCGCTGGCAGCCACTCGGAAGCTGGACCCGGCCAGGGCAGTGGATCGCGTTCGTCAAGAGCTCAGTTGCTTTCTGGCGCGCCTGCACCGACAAGGCCTCGTCATACCGGCCGGAGCTGCCGACCGCCACAGTGGGCGCGCATTCGCCATCGAAGCGAAATCGCAGCCAGCACCTGCGGCCCCGACGCCGGCACGACGCAACCTCGCTCTCGAAGACGTCGAACGGGCGAAATTATCCTCGCTCGACAAGATCTGGGGCGCCCTCGCCGTGGCCGTCGCCGTCGGTGTCCTGCGGTGTTGCTCGCTGCGGACCATCGAGCGTGCCCTTATCTGGATCAAGGCCCGGTGCCGGCACGAGGCCGATGCGCAAGAAGCCCTCACTGCTTGGGTTGCCACCCGGCGCCCACGGCTGTTCGTATTTGGACGGATCGCTTGTCTCGAGACCTCCCTGGCAGCAATACTATTCAACCTAAGCCGAGGCCGCCGCGGGGTTGACTGGTGCATCGGCGTTACAACGCACCCGTTCATGGCCCACGCATGGTCCGAACAGGCAAGCCAACCCCTTGGAGAACAGGTAGCGTCATCATTCCGGACAATCCTCAGGATCTGAGGACCGGCCAGTCGCCCTCACTACGCTTGTGGGATCTTTCGATGGCACAAAGGGTGGTTAGGTGGGCATAAACATGTGGCCAGGCGCAGGATGCTGACCGAGATTGATCGTGAGGAGGTATCCCGCGGGGTCATCGAAGGCTTGGAAGGGCAGGCGATCGCGGCGCGGATCGGCCGAAGTCGTACAGAAAGTCCTCACCGCCCGAAGGCCCCAATTGTCAGACGCCGATTGATGGGTGACACACCGGCTCCAAATGATGGGTAACACTCCCGCCCTCGGGTTGGGGCATGAACGAGGGCTGTCGTGGGCCGACCTCCGCCGAGCCGGATATTGGCCGACGCAGCCGCTGTCGTTTGCGCCAGGCACTGAGCCGGCCCGTACATGTCATTCCGCCGATGGGGCGCTACGCCCGGTCTCTATGTCTTGAGTTGATCTCACCATCTTGCTACGCCAAGATCAGGTGTGCTACAGAAGCGGTATGTGCTGACCTGCGAGGATTGGTCGTGCCGCTACAGGGCAGTACGGGGGTACGACGGCCCCAGGATTTCCGTCACGACCTGTTGGACCGCTGCGGCTTGCTGTGCATAAGCTACCGGGTCGCGCACGTCGGGCAGGCCTCGCCCCAGTTCCGTGGCGTAGTCGGTGATCTGTCCTTTGGTCGCGCCGGTGGCCACGAAGGCCTTTAGCTGGTTCCATGCCGCTAGCCATGGATCGCCCACTTCTCCTACCTCCACAGGTCATCGTCGGGCTCTTTGGCTGCCCGCCAACCCGCCAGCAACAGTTCGATCTCGGTCGCCGGCTGTATCTGGTCGCCGCGGACAACCCGCTTGATCATGAGGTCATCGGCCTGGATTGGGTCAGGTCCCGTACCAGGCAGCGCTGACAGTCCGGGGCATCGTAGCCATGGGCGGGGTATCGCGTCGGCCACCCCCCTGTGAGCGTCAGGCTGCATCGCGGACCCCCCGGTAGCGACCTGTGCTCGGCGGCGCGTGCCCGCTCCGTCATGCCGGATCCGACCTGACACCTCATTGATGAGGATCTGATCGATACTCCTTGCCTACGGGACGCTGACGCGCGCAGGTGGGGCTGGTCTGACGGTCAAAGACTCACTAGCCTGTCTGTAGGCCCGTGGGGGGTTAGAAGCGGATGACTGACGAGCCGGCGGTATCTTCGTACTACCGCAGGGTCGTCGGCGGGCGGCCATCGTCTCGTCGCGTCGCATCTGAGCGCTACCAGCATGACGTGGGCCAGATCATCAGCAGGAGTGGGTCTCCGCGAGATCAGTCGACGTCGTTTAGCCGGGATCATCGCATCACGCGGGATGAATATCACCTGGAAAAAAATTTCCGGAACATCGGGTGTGACGAGGAGCTGGCGCAGCTATTCGGTGTGGAGGCCGGGGAACTGTTGTTGGAACGCCGATTCGTGTTTTACTCTAAGGGGATTCCGCAACAGTTGAGTATATCGTACCTGTTGCTTGCGTTGGTGGATGGCACGCCGGTAGCGGATCCGGCGAATGAGCCATGGCCTGGCGGTACTGTCGCTCAGCTTGGCACGCTGGGAATCTTTGTCAGCCGGGTGGAGGAGTCGGTAGCCGCGCGCATGCCGCTGGCGGAAGAAGAAAAGATGCTATGCATCCCGGTGGGTGTACCGGTACTGACCCTCACCCGGCGCATGCTTGCTGGGCCGGATCGTGACCACGTCGTGGAGGTTGCCAACATCGTCATTCCGGCCGATCGGACTGTTCTTGAGTACTCGATTGATCTCCAGGTGTGGCCGGATCCGGTGCGCACCTTCTACCAGTCCCATGGCGATGATCGAACAGCCGGTCTCCCGCGTGACGTTCGCCATCGCAACGCATAGTGCACATCTGGTCAGAATCCGAGTGTTGTTAGGCGCGCAACAGTGATAAATGCTGCTTGAACTGGGCTGAAAGGGACTCTAGTAAAAGCCGCCCCTTGTCCGCGGTAGCGAGCGGTGACGTCCTACCTTCCCTGTAAACGTAGATGGCTTGCTCGATCATGTCGGTGGTCTATGGACCGACGAGAGGAGCAGGCCGATGGGAAGGGTAGCGCCGTCTGTGATGGCTCGGGAGCAGCTGCACCGGTTGCTGGCCGGTGGTGTCGACGGGAGTCGAACATCATTTCGGCGCTGGTTGAGGCGATGGTGCGGCTGATGGTGCAAGAGCCCTCGAAGGCGAGCAGGGCGATTTTCTGGGTGGTCGTGGCCGCTACGAAGGTTGCGCTGAAGGGCAGGTCGGCTCCCGCAATGGGTACGAGCCGGGCCGGGTGCGCACCGCGGAGGGCGCGATCAAGGTGGCGGTGCCGCAGGTCCGCGGCACTGGGGAGCCGTTTCGGTCGAGCCTGATGGGCTTTTTGGACGGCAACTCCGAGGTCCTTGAGCGGCTGGTGTGCGAGATGTATGCGCGGGAATTGTCCACCCAGGATGTGGAGGACGCCTTTCGCGATGCCACTGGTGAGCTGCTTATCTCCAAAAGCGCAGTCAGCGAGATTACCGACCGGCTCTGGGAGGACTACCAGCAGTTCGTTGCTCGCGACCTGTCCGACATCAGCGTGGAGTACCTGTTCGTTGACGCGATCTTTGAGTCGCTGCGCCGCCACGGCGCCAAGGAGCCCTACTGGTCGCCTGGTGCACCGCCAGCGACGGGCGCAAGCACCTGCTGCACCTTGCCGTGGCCAACAAGGAGTCCCAGGCCTGCTGGACAGAGTTTTTCGCAACATGCTGGATCGAGGCATGCGACTGCCCACGACCGTGACCTCCGACGGAGCACCAGGGCTGATCAAAGCCATCACGGTGTGTTTCCCGGCCAGCATCCGGACCCGGTGCTGGTTTCACCGGCTGGGCAACCTGCGCGCCAAGCTGCCCGACGAAACCGCCGGTGAGGTCTTGGCCTACGTCTACGCTGTGCGCGACGCACCAACGCTAGACGCAACCCGCGCCGCCGCGGATCGGTTCAGCAACACCTTCGCCCGCGACTACCCCGCGGCGGTTGCCTGCTTCACCGAGGATCTGGAGGCGCTGCCGATCGCTGGTGCCGGGTGTCGATCAGCGACCTGGAACGTCACCAACTCACCCTGCTGCGCGCCGAACTCGGCCTTGACCCACCACCGGCCAACACCGACAGCCGCAAGACCAACCGACGCAAGAACGTAGCCGCATGATCATCAGGCCACGGATTTACAGGACGCTCAGGACTTGACCATGGTCCAGCGGGTCATGGGGCACGAACATGTGCCACGACGCTGCAACTTTACGTGCGTCGCACCGAGCACCACGACCGGATCCGTAAAGCACACAGTGGGACTATCTCGATGCTGGATGAGCCGGATGACGACGATGGCACCAGCGGCATGTTGGTTCCCATCGGATGAGCCAGATGATCCCTAAAAGTGCTCTCGCGGCCCTGTGGATCTTAGCCGGTCACAGTGTTTGCGCTGGTGGGCGATACTGGGATCGGACCAGTGACCTCTTCGGCACCTCTCTGCGTCAAGTGGATCTTGATGTGTGGTTGGTAGGGTCGGTGTCGGCGGGTCCGGGGAGTGACTTATCCGAAGAGTCGGTGGTAGGGGTTGAGCCGGCCGCGCTGGATTTCGTAGTCGCCCCCGAGTGTCCTCCCGGGCCCGTCGCCGTGTCGGGATGGGCATCGCGCACGAGACGGCGGTAGACGGCATCGGACAGGCGCCGTTTGAGACACCGCAGCGCTTCTCGATGGCTTTTACCGGCGGCGCGTTTATCCCGGTAGTACGCCCGACCGCGGGTGTCGTGGCTGAGCTGGGTGATGGCCATGATGTGCAGGCAATGGTTGAGTTGGCGATTCCCGGCGCGGGAGAGCCGGTGGCGGATGACATCGCCGGAGGAGGCTTCGATCGGGGCGGTGCCGGTGTAGGAGGCAAACGCCGCGGCGGACCGGAATCGATCGATGGAGCCGACCAGGGCAAGGATCTTGCCGGCTAACAGAGTGCCGATGCCGTGCAGCTGAGTCACGGTGGTGCCGCTGGCGGTGACGGCGGTGGTGATTTCAGCGGTGGTCGCGGTGATGCGCTCATCAAGCCGGCCGATCTCGCTGATCAAGTCACTGGCCAGCGCATGGAGGGTCCGCAGCAGCGGGGTTTGTGGGTCTACTGTGCACAGCAACTCGGCTGCGGTCTTAGCGCTCAGGCGCTGGGGCGCGCCAGCGGGAATGAGCTGGATGAGCAGCCTGTGCAGCCGGTTGACCGTCTGGGTGCGGGACTTGACCAGGTCATCGCGGTGGTCGACCAGGGCCCGCAGCGCAATAGCCGTCTCGTCGATGACCAGGGTGCGTAACCCGGACGCGCTCAGCGCGGCGATGCCCACCGAGGTGGCATCAGCCTCATCACTTTTACGACCGTGCCCGGTGGACAGCAGCCGCACCCGGGCGGCCAGCTTGGCCGGCACATCCACCACAGTGATGCCCTCTTCCGACAACCGAGCCGTCAACGGGGCACCCAGGCCACCGGCGCCTTCGATCGCCCAACTCGCCTGCGGCCACCGGTCGGCAAAACGCCGCAGTTCCCGGTAACCCACCAGACTGACCGGCACCCGCAACGTGGCCAACGGCTGCAACGACGCGCTCACCGCCGCCGCAGTCCACGATGCCTTATGCGGATCCACGGCAATCACCACCCGCTCGACGTTCCTGTCCGTACGCGACACCCAACCTCCCCATGAACACTCGAACAGTTTGATCATGCAACGGGGAGGGCACACCAACTTTGGGCAGCGCAAGCCTCTCTCTAGCCACTCCACCGGCGGCGGTGGCCGGGACGCAGGCCGAAGAAGAGTCAGCCCCATGCGGGGCGACATGTGTGAACCGAGCAACCCGACCACCGCCTAGAAGATCACGGCTGCAGACCACGATCTCCTACCGGGGATCCAACAAGTTGGTGTGAACGCTGATTCGCCATGCGTCCGTTTGCTGGCGAGTGTCATTGCATGCCGTTGAGCTGCGGTGACGTGCCGATGCGTATCGGC
>JALZDU010000388.1 GCA_030862405.1 Actinomycetota bacterium
GGTCGAGGACGCCGCATCCACCTGCCCAGCTGGCCGCCGCGACCAGCCTCACATGGGGTATACCGAACGGACTGACGCAGAGCACAGGTCCCGGCATGCTGTCCGTGACGCTCACCACGGTAGCGCACGTTACCGGTCGCATCTATCAGGTCGAGCACCGGGGTCAGGTGGCTGATATTCCAATGTGCACCCTACGGGCACGGCCCCGCTGGAGCGAAGCTACTGACCCGAATCCGCGAGTGGTGGCGCGACTGAGGATGTCCCGAGTTCCGTGGAACTTCGGTGGCGACCCGGTGATCATCAGGCTGCGGTAACGGCGTCAGTATGACCGGTGGCACCGACAGGCTGGGTGAGGCGTTCCAGCGTGTCGCGAAGGGTCCGTAGGTGCATGTGGCCGTTGACCCTGCGGAACTGCTTGCCGGCCTCGACCATTCCGGCGGCGCACCAACGCAGAGCCATCTACCCGTCGCGCCAGTTCTTGACGTTGCTCGCGTGGGTGCGGCACCGCGACATCGATGTGGTCGTCGCCGGAGTTCACGGACCAGCGGGAATACTAACGGTGCTAGCGCCCCAGCCCGACGAGCCGTGTCGTGGTCGGGTTGGTGTGGCGGGTTCCGGTCGGGCGGGGTGAGACCGTGACCGGCGGGCCGGTCCGGTGTATGAACCGCTCGGAGCGGTTGGTGGGCCTACTGGCCGCCCGTCCGACCGGAGCCCAGCGATGACGCTACCGCGCACTGTCGCCGATGTCCTCACCGATCACGTGGTGTTCGAGGTGGAGTGCATCGACCGGATGTATCTCAACGTCTACGTGCCCGGGCTGCAGTACCCGGCCGGGCTGGTCGCCTACGTGCATCGGCAGCTCGATCTGCCGATCGCCTCGACCGCGCCCCTGGGGAGAATCAGCGACGGGTTCTCCGCCGCGATGCGCCGCTTCGCTCGCGATCAGCGGGTGTCGTGGGTGGACTTCGTCAAGGGCCAACGCAAGGACGACGTCGCTCACGAGCACCTGGCCCGGTTCGACCGTGACGAAGGGGTGCTGTTCATCGGGCGGGCGCAGGAGAAGACGTCGTTGTTCCGCACCGAGAAGCACCGCAACGCCGAGGGCGCGGCGTATCCGTGGATTGTGCGCTCGACCGGGGTGGTCAACCACTTCTACATCTACGCCGTGGACGCGGACTTCGGGCCGTTCTTCTTGAAGTTCTGCTCCTACTTCCCCTACAACGCCCGGTTGTGCATCAACGGCCACGAGTGGGCCAAACGTCAGGCCACCCAGGCCGGGATTGAGCACACCGCGTTGGACAACGGCTTCGCCTCCTGCGCGGACCCGGCCGCACTGCAGGCCCTGTGCAATCAGCTCGGCCCGGTGCAGATCCAGGCGCTGCTCGAGAAGTGGCTGGCGATCCTGCCCAACCCGTTCACCGACGCCGACCGGGCCGCGGGCTACCGCTACGAGTGTTCGATCCTGCAGGCCGAGTTCTCCCTGACCCAGGTGTTAGACCGCCCCGTCTCGGGGCGGGTGTTCTTCGAGAAGGTCATCCGGGACAACCTCGACGCCGGCCGCCCGGATCAGGTCAGCCTGATCTTCGACCGGCGGATACACCGCGGCCGCAAGCAGCGCACTCCGGGTCTGTTCCGCACCCGCGTGCTCACCGAGGGGGTCACGCCGAGCCTGCACATCGACTACAAGCACACGAAGATCAAGCAGTATCACAAGGAAGGACGCGCGTTACGGACCGAGACCACGATCAACGACACCGGCGACTTCGAGATCCGGAAACGGCTGACCCATCTGCCCGCCCTGCGGGAGATCGGCTTCTCCGCCAACAGGCGCCTGCTGGGCGTCCAACGACTCAGCCACAACCCGATCCGCGCCGCCGAGGCCTTCACCGCCGTGCACGACCCGATCATCACCAGCGACGAGCATCGCATCGCCGGACTGCGCCTCGGCGACCGGCGCGCGCACGCCCTGCTGCAGGCACTGCTGGTGTTCCGGCTGCTGCCCAACGGGTTGCGCAACCGGGACCTGCGCGGTCTGCTCGCCGGGCTACTGGGCAAGACCCCCGACAAAATCAGCGCCGGGCAGGTCAGCTACGACCTGCGTCGACTGCGCGCTCACGGCCTGATCAGCCGCATCCCCGGCAGCCACCGCTACCGCGTCACCGACACCGGCCTCCATCACGCCATGTTGCTCACCCACGTCCATACCCGACTGCTGCAGCCCGCGCTCGCTCAGCTCGCCGATCCCGATCCCCCAGCGCCCAGCACGCTGCGCACCGCCGCCCACAACTACCAGCGCGCCCTCGATCAACTCACTCAGGAGGCCGGATTCGCTGCATGACACCAAACCTGACTCGATCA
The DNA here is from genome assembly GCA_030862405.1 of Actinomycetota bacterium. Lineage (GTDB taxonomy): Bacteria > Actinomycetota > Actinomycetes > Mycobacteriales > Pseudonocardiaceae. Next base: position 2,359 of record JALZDU010000388.1, read on the forward strand.
AACCGACTTCGTCGGTCCTAGCTCACTAGTTTGGGAGAACGAACGTTCTCCCGTGCGAAGTACGCGGCGGCGCGCTTGAGGATCTCGACCTCAAGTTCGAGACGGCCCTTGTCCCGGCGGAGCTCGGTGAGCTCCTTCTTCTCCTTGCGCGTCAGCTGCGTATCGCTGCCGGACTCCTCGACATCGGCCTGGGCCATCCAGTTCCGCAGGCACGACTTGGAGATACGCGGGTCTTTCGCCAACTCAGCGACTGGTTTGGTCCGCTCACTGGTGCACCCTCCTCGTGTCCGAACCTGATGGTTGATCCAGGATTCGGGCGCACCTGAGGTCCCTACCGGGCCATCGCCCTGCTCGCTCGACTCTTGAGGTCCAAGATGAGTTCTGCGAGGCCCGGTGGCCCAGGACGCGCCGACTGGCTACAGGGCTGTGCGCCATCGAGCGCCGATCAGTGAGCGACCGG
>JALZDU010000391.1 GCA_030862405.1 Actinomycetota bacterium
CCTTGAGCTCCCGTAGTGTTGCTCTCGTTTCCGCGGCGAAGGGTTACCGGTGTGTCGCAAGCAGATACAGATGCGGGACTCCGGCTTGTCGGCGCGCCCTTGTCTCAGGATGGTGTGGAAGTTAGTGCGCGCCGGACGTCACACCGCGTGCCCACCACCTCCAGCCACGGTGACAGTGGTCCCGCCGATGTAAGACGCCAGCGTGAGGAGAGCAGGGCGATCACCGGGGCGCCCTCTTCACGCCGTCCCATGCGTGCAGCGCCACGCCACGCTGTCGGGTCCGGTCGGCGCGCCATTGCTCGTACGGTGCGGCGGTACCGAAGCTGGCGTGCTAAAAGTGCGCCCAGTCGCGACGACTTCCATACACCACTCGGCCAACGCAGGAGACATACGTCGCGCAGTCCGATCAGGAATGTGCACGCACCTGTTATCGCAGGGACTCCACCTCCCGCCGAGGGCCAAGACCTACGCCCTTGGCGGGCGCGTGCCCCCCGCGTACCCCTTCTCACGGTCACGAGGGGTCAACAGCGGTCACTCAAGTCACCTGCCGCCCAGTACCCGCAGCTCAGATTAGTGCTGGTTAAGGCATTGATCGCTGCCCGATCTTCCAAGCTGGCCGTGCGGGAAAGCCTTCCAGAAATGGAGCTGGCGCGAGGTCGCGCGGACCAGCGATCCCGTCGCGGCTCGCCCGTATGCGATGTGCTTGTCACCACTCTTCCGGTGGGCCCGCGAACTTTGACCTGTGAAGGTCATGAATCGACACGCGATTTATCCGTAGCGGTAACTATACGGAAGGGACCTCGTCGTGATCGCTTGGTCCGTCGCCTGGAGTGATTAAGGCGAGGTAAGTGTGTTCTGCCGTGGCCGCTTCCGAACAACTCGCAGCGAGCAAGGCGTAGGCGAGCTGCTCGCCGCCGTTGGGCTCCGACAGCCACCACGCGGCGGCATCAACCAGGGCAAGGCGTTGGATCGCGGAGAGCCGTGGCTCACGTTCGCCAAGGACTGCGACGGCGGCCAAGCGTTGCCGGTCGGGGACAACGCGGGAGCCGCGAGGGGATTGCGTGATCGGCTGGTCCTGATCACCGAGCGCCGCGGCGGCCAAGTCCAGCGTCCGCGACAGCTCTAGCTCGTCGTGGTGTGGCCGACTCGCCTGGTGAAAAATCCGCGACACTGACGACCATTCCTGTAGCACCTGGGCTACCGACCGAGCACGCCAAGGCGCCAGCCGCAGCACCACGCTTGGGGACGCCTCGCCGCCGAGGATCAACGTGCCGCCGTCGAGCTCCACCACCTCGCCATGATCGAGAGCCACCCGGATTGGGTCGGGGTCGAACTGCGTAGGGTCTGACATCGGGTCTCCACCCCTCCATCTAAGGGTTGGTGATCAAGGCCGTGGGCAGGTGTTGGTAGCACCAGCCCTCGGCCGCTTCAATTAGGGACGGGTGTGCCCCTAATGTCAGTGACTTATCCGGCGTGACACCAGGTCCCGCCCCTGGTCCATGTCGCCGGGGCATGGCTAGTCCCCGCCCCGCACGCGACGTGAGCTATACAGCTGCGGAATACAGCAACGAGGCCGACCAACACTGTCCCAGAACGACCTTCAGCGGCCAGCGACGTGCGGAAACAACCTCCATCGATCGACTTGCCCGCAGTTCGGGACGAAGAGGCCCTGGGTCCGATTCCACGCCCCCTGCACCATAAGGTGCAGCTGGCCGAGGAACACGGTCAGCTGGTGGCGGTGTGGCCAGCGATCCGGCCGAAGACCAGCGCCTCTGCGAAGTTGGTCGATGTCTGGTAGCGGGATCCCCATATCGAGCCCAACTCGCCTGCTACGTAGAGCCCGGGGATGGGTTGGCCGTCGATGTCAGGCACCCGCGCGCAGCTGTCTCGGCACGGGCCGCCCTGGGTGTTGTACAACAGTGGGACCAGCCGCAGCGCATAATAAGGCGGCTGTAGCGGCTTCAGCGACTCCGAACAACGTCCAAAGTCCTGATCGTGGCCGGCTTGGCAGCCGTCGTTGTATTCCTGCACGGTCCGCGCCAGAGCCTGAGCTGAGATCCCCAGCGTCTCGGCGAGCTCGACCAGGGTGCCGGCCTGGACAATCCACCCGCGATTGATCTCGACGCTGTTGTCCTGGCTCCACTGATATTTGAGTTTGAACACGTTGTAGGAAAACATGCTGATGCCAATCGGCCCGTTGGTGATGTTGTCCTCATCGAAGACCACGAAACACGGCACTCGGGGATAGTCGAAGGTCGCAGGGTCATAGTTGGCCGTTAGCCGAGTGGCCGTGTGCGCTTCCACCCGCATCTCATCAACGAAGCGGTGGCCCCTACGGTCCACGTAGATAAAGCCCGGTCGGGGCAGGTTGACCGCAAACCCAGCGTCGAAGCCCTCGACGGCGATGCCCAAGGCGCTGGCCTCCTCGCCCAAGTGCCACAGCCCGGCACCGACCTTCTGCGCCATCC
>JALZDU010000420.1 GCA_030862405.1 Actinomycetota bacterium
CCGATGGGCTCGAATCCTCGGTCCCGTAACGTCCCGATCAGGTGCGTGGCCGCCTGCGGCAGCACCACGTGCCGACCATCAGACACCGCGTTGAGCCCGAATACCTCGGCGTCGAGGTCGGTGGCAATGACCGCGTCGGGGTACAGCCCACGCAGAACCGCCCGGCTGCCGGGCGAGAACGCCGCCGGATAGTACATGATCTCATCGTCGTCGAGCACGGCGAGCGCCGTGTCAAGGTGGTAGAAATGGGCATCGACCAACGTAAGGCTGATGACGGGATGACCGAAAAGCTCTTGCGCCTCATTATGCGCATGCCGGTCGGTCCGAAATCCGGTGCCGGCCAATATCCGACGGCTGGTCACCAGGTAGTCACCCTCGCCCTCATTGATGAGTTGGGGTTCCTGAATTTTCCGGTATCCCCGTACTCCAAACCACTCCCGGTAGGCCGCGGCCTCGCTGACCCGTTCGGCGTAGCGGAACTTGGCAAGCAGCACGAGACCGTCGACAACGGTCGCACCGTTGGCGGAAAAGACCATGTCCGGTAGGCCCTCCACCGGTTCGATCAACTCGACCTCATGCCCCAACTCCAGGTAGACGTCGCGCAGGCGCTCCCACTGCGCCATAGCGAGACTAGCCTCGATGGGCTTGCTCGGATCCATCCACGGATTGATCGAGTAGGTCACATCGAAGAAACTGGGTCGACACATCAGGTACCGCCGGGGCCGGGCCGTACGTACGGCCGCTGCCGACGAGCCCTCCGTACGGGCGCTGGTTAATTCATCGTACACAGTTTTCCCTATGTTGATGAGGAAATACGGTCGCACCCATAGGAGTGCCTCGTTCCCGACAGACAACCCGTCGGCAGCGAGGCACTCCTATGAGATCCGTATTGTCGATCAGGATTGGGTTGCAGCGTCCATCCGCTCGCGCAAACTACGCGGCCGCATGTCCGTCCACACCTCGTCGACGTAGGCGGAGCACTCCTCTTTACTGCCCTCCTTGCCCATCTGGTGCCAACCCGCTGGCACGTCGTGGCCAGCCAGCCACAAGGAGTACTGATCCTCGTCGTTGCGCAGGACCACGTACCTGGCGTCGTCATCCATCTCTTATCTCCTTCCTTGGAAAATTGGTATCGCATTGGCATAGCTGCCAGTCCGCACTACGGCTCGACTCGCTGTTCCTGCTGTCGCACGGTCGCGTGGGGCACTACGGCGGCGGCATGCCGGGGAAACTTACGCAGGGTGGGGCTGATGGTGCCCAACAGCGTGACTGCCCCGATGCCTGCGGCGCACAGCAGGATCGCGTAGTTGCTGGCGACCACTTCCATGAGCAAGCCACCCAGCGCCGGCCCCACTACGGCAGCGATACCGGTGACCATACTCATTACCCCACTCATCCTGCCGCGCAACTCATCGGGAGTGAGGAGGAGTAGGTAGGTTTCGATCGTCGTGTTTGCGGTCGGGACCAAAAATGCCATGCCGGCGAACAGCACGCCCATGAGATAACCATTACTGATGGAGACCGCAAGCGGAGTGAGAGCCGTCAGTGCCCAGAACACGCCGATGATCGACAGGTAGGGACTCATCCTTCGATGCAGATACGGCGCGCTCAGGGCGCCCAAAATTCCACCCACACCCAACATCGCCGCCATGATGCCGATCTGCCCAGACGGCACCCCTCTGGCTTGGGCCACCACGATGATGACGATGAAATAGGCGGTCAGGAACAGGTTGAGGGCAACCGCCAACAACCCAATGACCCGAATCGGGCGATGCCGCCACACCCAGCGCAAGCCAGCGGCTATCTCACGGCCGAGGTGACCTACCGGTTCCAGCCGCACCTTGCGTGGCGGCATGCGGAGAAACAGCAGGAAGAAGAACGCCATGGTGTGGGTCAGCACGTCCACCGCGAACGGCACGAATCTTCCAACAGCGAACAAGAAGCCGCCTGCCGCAGTGCCCGACAGCTGTGCCAGGTAACCACGTGCCGAGTTCATCGCCACAGCCGTCGACAGCTGCTCGTCCGGCACCAGGTTCGGCAGACACGCGTCCTCCGCCGGCTCGAACAGGGCCGTGCACACACCCATCACAGCGACCACTACCACTATGTACGCCACACTCGCTACGCCCCATAACAGCGCGACGACAAGACTGGCGGCGGCAATCGCCTGCACCGCCTCGCAACAGAGCATGACCTTCTTGTGATCCCAACGGTCCACCAGTGCCCCCGCTGGTAACCCAGCGAGGAGTTGCGCAGCGGCGCTCGTACCCAGCACAAGTCCGGTTGCCGCCGGCGACCCGGTCACCGCGAGCACCAGTAGGGGTAACGCTATCGTCGTGGCGTTGATACCGAACGCCGACAGCGCCTGGCTGCCCCATAGCGCCTGATAGTTGCGGTTGCGGGAAAGCGGAGCAGTCATCAACTCTCCTCCCGGCAGTCCCGCGCGATACGCCGAAGAGCGTCGATGAAGTCGCCAGCGACGGACTCCACGGTGGACCGGTCGTGCAGGCCAGGCTGGTAGTACCAGAAGAAGCCCAGCTGACCGCCCTGAACCTCGCCCACGACCTCCAGCATGTGCGGGCTTCGATCGGCAGGATCGTGCTCCTGACCGAGTGAGTCATGCATGGACCGGTAGAGAC
>JALZDU010000432.1 GCA_030862405.1 Actinomycetota bacterium
CGGACGATCCTCGGCTGTAGCAGAAGCGGTGGTAAGGACGCTGTGGGCGGCGGTTGGGCTGATTGGATGAGCTCGGGCGCCATGGACGGCCAGCCCTGGCCAAACAGGACGCCGCAGGATCCGATGATGTCTGGTCCCACCTGACGCTTGACGTTTTAGTCCCAGGTGATGCTTGACGTTGGGGCTAGGAAACGTAGGGGGTTGTGGGTTTTATGGCCGGCCGGGTTCGGGGTGAGCTCGGGCGGCGCGTGGGTGTGGGCAGGCGGTGGCCTGCCCGGTGGTGATCCTGCCGCAGGGTTGGCAGAGGCTCCAGGGTCCAGGGCCGCCGCAGGCGGTCGCGCAGCGATGCGCAGCACCCTGGAGGCTGGAGGGGCCAGCCCGTAGGCTGCGCCGCCCGAGTGGTGGTGACCAGGCATGTCATGTGCCTGCCGCCGGTTGGTTGCGGGGGCGTTGGGCCTTGTAGCTGCGCACCGGTTGGGTGGTGGTGCGGGTGAAGGTGCGCTGGGCGCCGTCGGGGAACTCGACGGTGATGGTGTGCTCGGCAACGTGGACGGTGACCACGGTATGGGCCTGGCTGCGGCCCAGAGCCAGTTTCTGGCCGGCGACCAAAATGACCCCGGTAGCGGATGGCCGCCGTTGCACGGTGACCGGCTGCACCGAGGGCCGGGGTGGTGGACCAGCGGGGCGGGCACCGCGCAGTGTGCGGGCCTGGTCGTAGCTCAGTGGGTTGGGTCGGGTGCGCAGCAGCTCGCGGGTATCGGGATCAAAGAACATCAGGGTGGCGGTGTCGATGCGGATACTGACCCGACGGCCGCTGAGGATCTCCGCGGCAAGCAGCCGATGCTCGCCCAGCGAGACCAGGCCGCCGCAGGAGACGGTGCGGTCGACTTCCAGAGCGGCGCCGGGTTGGGCCGGGGGCAGCGGCGAGGGGCCAGCCGGGCGGGCGCCGGTGGCAGCCAGGGCGGCCAGGTCGGTGGCCGACAGGTGCGAGCGGAGGGTCTTGACCCGGGCACCGGCGATGCTCAGATGAATGACGTCGTGATCGGCCCAGAAAGTGACGGTGACCCCAGCACGGGCCGGTCCGAGCCAGAACTGTTTACCCCGCACAGCCAGGTTGCCCGAGGCCGGCACCACCCGGTCGAACTCCACGGGCCCACCCCGATAGACCACCGCAGCGACTGGGGTGTCGGTGTCCTCACGGACCGCCTCGACTGCCTCCACCGGCTTGCCCGGCGTGACAGTGGCGGATGCGGCCAAGCTCGGGACAGCACAGGCCTGCGGTGACTCAGCGGGCTGAAGGGTGGCGGGCAGCCGCAGCGGCAGCAAGTCGCCGGCGCCCGCGCGCGCCTGCTGGCTGGGGGCAAACCGCTCGGCCGGGTAACCCATCTCCAGAGCCTGGTGGGGACGGTCACAGTTGTAACCGGCCACCCACGTATCGACCGCGGCCTGAGCCGCCAAGATGGTGTCGAAGGGTTCGGCGTGGTCGAAAAACTCCCGGCGCAACGTTCCGTGCAGGCGCTCCACCTTCCCCGTGGTCGTCGGCGACGACGGTTCGGTGAGCCGGTGGGTGATGGCGTTGTCGCGGTAGATCCGATCGAACAGCACCTCCCCGCCTTTGCCGAACCGATCGGTGAATTGTTTGCCGTTGTCGGTCAGGACTTCTTCGGGGATGCCGTAGCGGCGTAGCGCCTCGGCAAAGGCCAGGCACACCGCCCGCCCGGTGGCCCGCACCACGACCGCGGCCATCACACAAAACCGGGAATGGTCATCAACCCCGGTGACCACCTTGCACTCGGTGCCATCCGCGAGCACCAGCCCACCGACGATGTCGATTTGCCACAACTGCATCGGCGCCGGGCGTTCCCAGCGGAGGTAGGCGCGGCGCTTGCGGCGCCGGGACCGAGGCTCGATCAGCCCATGACGGACCAAGATGCGATACACCGTCGACTTCGACACCCGCACACTGCCCACCGGGGTGATACCGGCTAGCTCATGGGCGAGCCGCCGGGGCCCCCAGCGGGGGTGTTCGCGGCGTAGCTCACACACCCGCGTCTCTACCTCGGCACTGGCTTGGTGCGGGCATGAGTCGGGCCGGTGGGTGCGGTCGATCAACCCGGCCAGGCCGTCGTGGGCATAGCGCGTCAACCAGGTATGCAGGGTTTGGCGTGAGACCCCGAACTGGCCCGCGACCACGATCTTTTGTTCACCACGCTCCACGGCCAGCACGGCACGGTAGCGCTGCTCGACAACGGACAAGTCCACCAGAGCCAATCCCGGCCTCCCCCCACCGTCCAGATCAGACGGAAAGAGGAAAACCGATCAGGCCCAACGTCAAGCATCAGGTGGGACCGAAACGTCAAGCATCAGCCGGGACCGCACATGACCGCGCATGTGCGAGCTGTGATGAGTTTCCTTTCTCTGGATCGAGCGAGAACCACGACAC
>JALZDU010000463.1 GCA_030862405.1 Actinomycetota bacterium
GGGTACGCACACCCCCCGGCTCGACGACAAGGGCCGGTTGACGCTGCCGGCGAAGTTCCGCGACGCGCTCGCAGGGGGGTTGATGGTTACCAAGGGACAGGATCACTGCCTCTACGTCTTCCCGCGCGCCGAGTTCGAGGAGATGGCCCGCAAGGTGGCGCAGGCGCCGTTCACCAACGAGGCGGTGCGGGCCTACCAGCGTTACCTGTTTGCCGGCACCGATGAGCAACGCCCGGACGGGCAGGGCCGCATCTCGATTGCAGCCGAGCTTCGGCGCTATGCCGGATTGAACAAGGACTGCGCGGTGATCGGAGCGATCAGCCGGTTGGAGATCTGGGATGCCGTGGCCTGGCAGCGCTACCTCGAGGAGCACGAGGAGTCCTACGCCCGAGCACAGGAGGAGGTATTGCCTGGCGTGATGTGATCCCGTGCCACGAGGCCTCCGTCCGGCAGCAGCCGCGTCACTGTGCTCAGCAACATCAACAGCGAGCGGCTATACGGACCAGCAGAGTCCTGACGCACCTTCCCCGGCGCCAGGATTCTGGCACCGGGCGGAGACCTGGCGGTACTGGAAAGGTTTTCGAGCTGCACCGGCGATCTTGGTCATGTCGCGCAAGGAGGAAGTGGGTGTGAACGGAGGGAGGCTGCCGGTGGCCGATCACCCGCTCGGGGACGCCGGATCCCCCCAGCACATCCCTGTACTGCTGCGCCGCTGCCTAGAGCTGCTTGAGCCTGCGTTGGCGGATCGGCCAGCGGTGGTGCTCGACGCCACGGTCGGTCTCGGTGGTCACGCGGCTGCGCTGCTCGATGCCCATCCCGCTGTCACCCTGATCGGTATCGATCGCGATCCGCAGGCGCTTGCGGTGGCTAGAGGCCGGCTGCACGCGCACACCGACCGCATTCACCTCGTGCAGGCGGTCTACGACGAGCTACCCCACATTCTTGCGCGCTTGGGCATCCCGCGCCTCGACGGCGCGCTGTTCGACCTAGGAGTGTCGTCGCTGCAACTCGACGCCGTCGAGCGCGGTTTCTCCTATGCCCGCGACGCCGTGCTCGACATGCGGATGGATCCCGGCGTGGGTCCTACCGCGGCCGATGTGCTCAACAGCTACTCGCAGACGGACCTCACCCGGGTGCTGCGGGATTACGGGGAGGAGCGCTTCGCTAGCCGGATCGCCGCTGCGATCGTGGCGCAGCGGGCACGGCAGCCCTTCGACACCACCGCCAGGCTGGTCGAGATCATCTATCGGAGTGTACCGGCGGCCACCCGCCGACACGGCGGGCATCCTGCCAAACGCACTTTTCAGGCGTTGCGTATCGAGGTCAACGGTGAGCTCACCGCGCTGCGTTCGGCGATACCCGCCGCGTTGGAGGCGCTGTCGGTCGGTGGCCGGCTGGTGGCTATGTCGTATCACTCTCTGGAGGACCGCATCGTCAAACGGGCGCTGGCGCAGTTGGCCACCTCGCGTACCCCACCGGGCCTACCGGTCGAGCTGCCCGGTCACGGGCCTCAGCTGCGCGCGCTGACCCGCGGCGCCGAGCAGGCCGGCCCGGCCGAATCCGCAGCCAATCCCCGGGCGGCCTCGGTGCGGCTGCGGGCCGCTGAACGGATCGTGCCCTCGTGACAGCTCCACCGCGCACCGTGGCTGCGACGCGCAGCAAGGCCACCGCACCCGCTCGCCGCCGGGAAACCGGCACGCAGCACATGCGTTCTCGAGCGGTCCAGCGGGCTTACACCCGGCGCGCGCAGCGCGCGGCCACACCCCACGGTGGCCAGCACGGTGTTGATTCTCACTCGGTGGACACCCACCGGGCGCCCTTCGTGCTCCTGATGATGGTGCTGCTGGCGGTGGCGCTGGTAGCCACGCTGTGGTTATCCACGGCAGCCGCCGCAGATTCCTATCATCTGCAGAGCGCTCAAGAGCATGCCAGGAACCTCACGGAGCGTTCGGAGAACTTGAGCCGCGAGGTCGCAAATCTGGAGACTGCCCCTGAGTTGGCTCGCCGCGCTCGTGGGTTGGGCATGGTGCCGGCCGGGGATCCGGCCCAGCTGGTGGTCCGCCCGGACGGCGCCGTCGTGCTG
>JALZDU010000314.1 GCA_030862405.1 Actinomycetota bacterium
GTGCGCGCCGGGCAGCTGATCCACCACAGCGACAAGGGCGCCCAGTACACCGCGCTGCGGTTCACCCAGCGCCTCGTCGACGCCGGCGTCGCGCCTTCGACTGGCAGCACCGGCGACAGCTACGACACCGCCCTGGCCGAGAACCTGTGGTCCACAATCAAGATCGAGCTCATGTACTGGCCCGGGACCATCTTCGCCACCCGGGACGAGGCCGAGCACGCCCTGGTCCGCTACATCGACGGCTGGTACAACCCACGCCGCATCCAGACCGGCCTCGGCGGGCTATCCCCCGCCGAGCACGAAGACGCCTACCATCACACCCAGCACGACCCCCACAGGTAACGAGGACTCCGGCCAAGCGGGGGAAGCTCACTTCGCTCCAGCGGGGCCGTGCCCGTAGGGTGCACATTGGAATATTCAGCCACCTGACCCCGGTGCTCGACCTGATAGATGCGACCGGTAACGTGCGCTACCCGTGGTGAGCGTCACGGACAGCATGCCGGGACCTGTGCTCTGCGTCGGTCCGTTCGGTATACCCCATGTGAGGCTGGTCGCGGCGGCCAGCCGGGCTGGTGGATGCGGCGTCCTCGACCTGGGCACCGGGGAGCGGCGAGCACGCGAAGCACTCGCACTGGCGTACCGGTGGTGCCCCGGGCCGTTCGGCCTGAGGATCACCGCTGGCTGTCCCCTGAACCCGGCCGACCTCACCCCGGCCGGCACGACTTCGGCGCCGGGCCGGGCACGCCCGCGCACCGTGCTGCTCGGGCCGAGCTGCGCTTGGCGGCCGGGTGACCTCCCGCCCGGTGTATTCGTGCTGGCCGAGGTAACCAGTCTCGCAGCGGCTGTTCGGGCGGTCGGCGACGGTGCGCACGGAGTGATCGCGCGGGGCAACGAGTGCGGCGGACCGGTCGGTGAACTGTCCACGTTCGTCTTGCTTCAGCAGTTGCTGGCCGACGAGGCGGTTACGGTGCCGGTGTGGGCCTGGGGTGGTATCGGAGAACGCGCCGCGGCGGCGGCCGTGGTCGGGGGAGCGGCGGGGGTGGTGCTGGACAGCCAGTTAGCCCTGCTCGCCGAGGCCGAGCCCGAGGGATGGCTCGACCACGGATGCGGTGCTGATTTGCCCCGCGCAGAGCTGCTCAGCGCGATCGCGGCGATGGACGGATCGGAGACCACGGTGGTCGACGGCCGACGGGTATGGCAGCGACGCGGGAGCAGAACCGCCGTGCCGATCGGCCAGGACAGCTTCCTCGCGGCGCGCTTCGCGCAGCGCTACGGCACCATCGGTACTGCCGTGCGCGCCGTCCGGGCGGCCATCCGCGATGCGGTGACCCGCCAAGCCGAGCACGCGGCCGTCGGCGCGGTGTACCCCGATCCCGCGGCGGGCAGCTGGCTGGGTACACAGCTGCCAATCGCCCAGGGACCGATGACCCGGGTCAGTGATCAGCCGTCGTTCGCTGCCGCGGTGGCCACCGAGGGGGCGCTACCGTTTGTCGCGCTTGCCCTGGCCGACGGGGAACAAACCCGCACCCTGCTCGATCAGACCCGCGCCGAGCTTGCCGGCAGGCCGTGGGGGGTCGGGATCCTCGGTTTCGCGCCGGAGGAGACCAGGTCAGCCCAACTCGATGTGCTCCGCCGGGTTCGGCCCAGCCACGCGATCATCGCCGGTGGTCGGCCCACCCAGGCGGCGGCGCTGGAGGAGGCGGGTATCGACACCTTCCTGCATGTGCCGTCGCCGGGGTTATGCAGGCAGTTTCTCGAGGCCGGGGCCCGGAAGTTCGTCTTTGAGGGCTCCGAGTGCGGCGGGCATATCGGACCACGGCACAGTTTCCCGCTGTGGGAGGCGCAGCTCGGCGTGCTCACCGATTACCTGGACGCCACACCGGAATGCACGGCGGCCCGCCTGCGGGTGCTGTTCGCCGGTGGGGTGCACGACGAGCGATCGGCGGCGATGGTGGCCGCCATGGCGACACCGTTGATCGCGCGTGGGGTCGGGGTCGGTGTGCTGATGGGCACCGCCTACCTGTTCACCGAGGAAGCGGTGCGCTGTGGCGCGATCGGCCAGGTGTTCCAGCGTCAGGCGCTGGCCGCACGCGGCACCGAGCTGCTGGTCACCGCCCCGGGGCACGCCACGCGCTGCCTGCCGAGCCCGTTCACCGACTCCTACGTTCGGATCAAGGACGAGTTGCGGGCGAAAGGAGTGCCCGCCCGACAGGAATGGGAGCAGCTAGAGCGGCTGAACGTCGGGCGGCTGCGGCTGGCCAGCAAGGGCATCGAGCGGGTGGGCGATGAGCTGCTGACGGTGGACGAAGCCCGCCAGCTGACCGACGGGATGTTCATGGCAGGCCAGGTCGCCGTGTTGCGCACGGCGCTGACCAGTACTGCGGAGCTGCACGCCGCGGTTAGCGGCGGGGCCGCCGAGTTCCTCACCGAGCGCGCCGCGGCGTTGCGTACCGAGTTCGACACCGCCGACCCGGGGGTGATGTCCGAGCCGGCCCAGCGGCCCCTGGATGTCGCCATCGTCGGGATGTCCTGCGTCTTTCCCCAGTCCGCTGATCTGGCCGGCTTCTGGACGAACGTGGTCTGCGGCCGTGACACGATCACCGAGGTTCCCGCACACCGGTGGGATCCGGGCCGGTACTTCTCGGCGCAGGGTGAGCCGGGCGCGAGCAGCTCGAAGTGGGGCGGTTTCCTGCCCCGGATCCCGTTCGACCCGCTCCGCTACGGCATCCCGCCCGCCTCCCTCGGCAGCATCGAGCCGGTGCAACTGCTCGCGCTGGAGGTGGCCAGCCGCGCGCTGGCCGACGCAGGCTACCGCGATCGAGAGTTCAACCGCGCCCGCACCTCGGTCGTCTTCGGCGCGGAAGCGGGCAGCGATCTGTCCAACGCCACGGTGCTGCGCACCACGTTGCCCGCCTACCTCGACACCCTGCCCGACGAGCTGGACGAGCAGTTGCCCGGCCTCACCGGCGACTCCTTCCCCGGGATGCTCGCCAACGTGATCGCAGGCCGGATCGCCAACCGGCTGGACCTCGGCGGCGCCAACTACACCGTGGACGCGGCGTGTGCCTCGTCACTGGCCGCGGTCGATGTAGCGTGCAAGGAGCTGACCGGCCACACCAGCGACGTCGTGCTCTGCGGCGGTGCCGATCTGCACAACGGCATCCACGACTACCTGCTCTTCTCGTCGGTGCAGGCACTCTCGCCCACCGGCCGCTCGAAGACCTTCGACGCCGCCGCGGACGGCATCGCGCTCGGCGAGGGCGTCGCCTGCCTGGTGCTCAAGCGACTGGCCGACGCCGAGGCCGACGGCGACCGCATCTACGCGGTGATCTCCGGGGTGGGCAGCGCCAGCGACGGGCGCTCGCTCGGGCTCACCGCGCCACGCCCCGAGGGCCAGCACGCTGCACTGCAGCGGGCCTACCGCAACGCGGGCCGCTCGCCCGCCGAGGTCACCCTGATCGAAGCGCACGGCACCGGAACGGTGGTCGGCGACCGCACCGAGCTGACCACCCTGACCGAGGTGTTCAGCTCCGTGGGCGCGGCGCCGGGCCGCTGCACGCTGGGCTCGGTCAAATCCCAGATCGGGCACACCAAGTGCGCGGCCGGGCTGGCCGGAATGATCAAAACTGCACTCGCGCTGCACACCGGGGTGCTGCCGCCGACCAGCAACTTGGACACGCCGAACCCGGCCTGGGTTCGCGAACAGAGTCCGTTCTCCTTCACCACCTCGGCCAGGCCGTGGCCGATGGAACCGGCGGACCGGGTCGCCGGGGTCAGTGCATTTGGCTTCGGTGGCACCAACTTTCACGCCGTGCTCCAGGGGCGCCATTCGGGGCCGCCGCCACGGCACGGCATGCAGCAGTGGCCGGTCGAGCTGCTCACCTTCCGCGGTGCCGATCCGGCTGCCGCACGGCAGGAGATCGAGTGGCTGACGGAGCTCGTGGCGGGGGGCGAGGCCGCCGGGCGTCCGTGGCGGCTGCGCGACATCGCCGCCACCGCCGCCCGCCGGGCCGATCGAGGCGCAGGCCCGGTGCAGTGCGCGGTACTCGCGCAGGACCTGGATGAGCTGCCCGGCCTGCTGCGCAGGGCGGCCGACGGCCGGCACGATCCCGGTGGCGGGGTGTTCTGCTCGGCCGTCGAGCAGTCCACCCGACCGGGCAAGCTCGCCATGCTGTTTCCCGGCCAGGGCAGCCAACGGCCCGGCATGCTCGCCGAGCTGTTCGTCGCCTTTCCCGAGGTACAGCGGTACCTGCAGCTGGGTGCCCGATGGGCCGATCTGCTCTACCCGCCGACGGCGTTCGACCCGGCCGAGCGCCAGCGCCAGCACATGCGGATCACCGACACCCGAGTGGCCCAGCCGGTCCTGGGGATCGCCGGGTTGGCTGCCCACCATCTGCTGCGCTGTGCCGGCGTGGTGCCGGACATGGTGGCCGGGCACAGTTACGGCGAGCTCGTCGCGCTGGCCGCCGCGGGCACGTTCGAACCGGACGTCCTGCTGGAGCTCAGCCAGGCACGTGCAGCCGCCATCCTGTCCGCCGCTGGTGACGATCCGGGCACGATGGCGGCGGTGGCGGCCGACCGTGCCGTGGTGGAGCGGGAGCTGCACGCCGCCGGGCCGGACCACCAAGTGGTGATCGCCAACCACAACGCCCCCGCGCAGACGGTGATCTCCGGGCCGAGCACCGCGGTCACCGCCGCGGTCGCGCGGTTGCGGGCCGCCGGGCACGCGGCCAAGCAGCTCCCGGTGGCCTGCGCCTTCCATAGCCCGGTGGTCGCCGCAGCCGCCGAGGAGTTCGCCGCTGCGCTGGCGGACCGGCCGCTGCATGCCCCGCAGCTGCCGGTCTATGCCAATCGCACCGCGGCACGCTATCCCTGCCACACCGACGGGATACGCGCCGAGCTGGCCGCGCAGCTGGCCGCCCCGGTGCGGTTCGCCGAGCAGGTCGAGGCCATGTACTCGGCAGGGGCGCGGATCTTCGTCGAAGCCGGGCCCGGCTCGGTGCTCACCGGGCTGGTGTCGGCGACGCTGCGAGATCGTCCGCATCAGACGGTCACCCTGGACAGCATGCCGGGCAATGGCCTGCGCGGCTATCTCAGTACCCTTGCCCATCTTGCCGTTGCCGGTGTCGAGGTGCGTGCCGGCTGGTTGTTCGCCGGTCGGGATGCGGTCGACGTGGCGGGCCGCACCCCGACGAAGCGTCCCGGGTGGACGGTCGACGGCCAGTTGATCCGCACCGCAACCGGGCAAATCCCGACCGGCGGGCTCACGCCGGCCATGCCCCTCGGAGAGATGCGTGTGAACAACAGCACTGGCGCTGACGACACCCGGGGCGAGCGCGCCACCGGTACCGGCGACGGGCCAGGCGGCGAAGCGCTCATCGCGGAGTTCCTCCGGTCCGGCCGCGACATGATCATCGCACAGCGGGACGTCCTGCTGCGCTACCTCGGCGACGGATCCTCCGCCCCGGACCCAGCCGCCCAGCAGCCCCCACCCCAGCCGGTGCACATCACCCCAGTCCGCGGCCCCGTTAGTAGCTCTTCACCTACCACCAACCCTGGTGACGAGCGCCTCCAACAGCTACCAACCCCGGCCGCCGACGCGGATACCGGTAGTGAGCAAGGCCCACCCACCGCCGAGCAGATTACCCGGATCGTGGTGGACATCATCGCCCAGCGCACCGGCTACCCAGCCGAGATGATCTCCCCCGATCTCGACCTCGAAGCCGAGCTGAGCATCGACTCCATCAAGCGTGCCGAGATCGTGGGTGAACTCGCGACCCGGCTCAAGCTGGCGGACTCGGCAGCGCAGCCCGGTGCGGCGGCTGTACTGGACGATGCCGGACTGGAGGAACTGACCAAGGCCCGAACCGCTGAGGCGATCACCGTCTGGCTGGTCGGCAAGGTCGGTGGTACAGCGCCCGAACCCGCCACCGGCCCACCGGCACCCGGCCGGCCGCACCGCACCGAACCGGCGTCGGCGGCCGGGCACGCGAGCCCGCAGCGGATGGTGCTGCGCGAGGTCGAGTTGTCCGAACCGACTTGTGCGGCCGACGAGCTGCGCGGCACGAGGTTCGCCGTACTCGCCACCCCCGCCACCGACAAGCGGATCAGCGAACAGGTGACCGCCGCCCTGACCGGCCATGGTGCCGACGTGACGGTGCTCGACCCGCAGCACGAACCCGCCGCTGCCGGCCTGGACATCTCCGGAGTGATCCACCTCGATGCCCTGAGCACCTCTGATGCCGCAGTCCTGCCGGACTGCTTTCCCGCGCTCAGGAACGCGCTTATGGCCGCGCCGCGTTGGCTGGTCCTGGCTAGCCCGGGCACTGCCACCGGTGACCGGGCGGACGGGTTGCGCGGGTTCATCCGTTCGGTGGCCAGGGAGTATCCACAGACGGTGACCCGGCTGGTCGAGATCGATCCCGCCGAGCCCGCGCCGGACATCGCCGACGCGCTGGTGCGCGAACTGCTGATCGACAGCAGGCATCCGGTGGTGCGCAGCGCCACCGGACTGCGGCGCGGGCTGGAGTTGGTGGCCGAGCCGCTCACAGCGGCCGAAGCCGGAGCGGCCGGTGCGGACCCGACCAGTGCCGGAGCCGCTGCCGCGATCGGGCTGGACGGCGAGTCGGTCGTGCTGCTGGTCGGTGGCGGGCGCGGCATCGGCGCCCGGTTCGCCATCGCGCTGGCGCAGGCCAGCCGGTGCCGAATCGAGTTGGTGGGCCGCACCCCACTGCCGGCCAATCCGGAGGCCCCGGAGTGCACCGAGGCGGGCGATGCCGCCGCCCTGCGTGCCGCGCTGGCCCGGCGAGGGGACACACCGGCCGAAATTGAGGGGGAAGTGGCCCGGATACTGGCCCAGCGGGAGGTCACGGGCACGCTCGCCGAGCTCGGTGCATTGGCAGGCTCGGTGCGTTATCACTGCACGGATGTGTGCGACGCCGACGCGGTGCAGCGGGTGATCAAGGAAGTGCACACCGAGTACGGCAGGCTGGACGGCATCGTCTACACCGCCGGGGTGATCGAGGACAAGCTGCTCGCGGACAAGGACATCGATTCGTTCCGCCGGGTGTGGAATACCAAGGTCGTCGGTGCGACGGCGCTACTCGACGCGGTCGGCGAGCTGCCGGACGGGCCGTCGTTCACAGTGCTGTTCGGCAGCGTCGCCGCGGTGCTCGGCAGCCGCGGCCAGGTGGACTACGCCGCGGCGAACGAGGCGCTGGCCGATCTCGGGGCCCGGTGGGCAGCAGCCGGCGCGGGCCGCCGCGCGCTGACCGTGCACTGGGGGCCGTGGGCACCGGCGGGGGCACACACCGGAATGGTCACTCCCGAGCTGGCCAGGGAGTACGCCCGCCGCGGGGTCACCCTGATCGACCCGGAGCAGGGCATCCGGTGTCTGCTTCACGAACTCGCCTGGGGTGCCACCGCGGATCGGGTGGTGGTCTACACCGGCTCCGGTTGGTGAGATGGACGAACCATCAACTGCCGGTCAGGTCGCGATCGTCGGGATGGCTGTTCTGCTGCCGGGTGCCCGGGATCTGAGGGCGTACTGGCGGAACCTGTGCGACGGGGTGGACGCGATCACCGACCTGCCCCCGGGACGCTGGGACGAACGCTTCTACGCCGCCGACGCCGGTACCGGGTCCGCCGTCCAGCCCGACCAGATGTACTGCCGTCGTGGCGGCTTCATCGACGGTCTGGCTGACGTCGACGTGGCCCGGTTCGGCATCGCGCCCAGTTCGGTGGCCGGGATCGAGCCCGACCAGCTGATCGCCTTACAGGTGGCCGCGGACGCCGTCGGGGACGCCGGTGGACAGTGGTGCCTGCCGGCGGACCGGTCCCGGGCTGGGGTGGTCCTCGGCCGCGGTGGTTACCTGACCCCGGGGCTGGCGCGGCTGGACCAGCGGGTCCGCACCAGCACCCAGCTCGTGCACACCCTCGGCGAGCTGATCGGAGACCTCGACCCCGCGACGGCAGGTCGGGTCCGCTCGGCGTTCACCGCCCAGCTGGGCCCGTACCAGCCGGAATCGGCGATCGGCCTGGTGCCCAACCTGGCGGCGTCCCGCATCGCAAACCGGCTCGACCTGCACGGCCCAGCCTACACGGTAGACGCCGCGTGCGCATCGTCGCTGGTCGCGGTGGACAACGCGGTGGCCGAACTGGTCCGGGGCCGGTGCGACACGATGCTGGCCGGTGGTGTCCACCACTGCCACGACATCACCCTGTGGAGCGTATTTACCCAGCTGGGCGCGATGTCCCGGAGCCAGCGGATCCGCCCGTTCGACCGCGACGCGGACGGGATTCTGATCGGTGAGGGTACCGGCGTGGTGGTGCTCAAGCGGCTCGCCGACGCGGTGGCCGCCGGGGACCGTATCTACGCGGTGATTCGCGGCACCGGGGTGACCAGCGACGGTCGTGGCACCAGTCTGATGAATCCGGCTTCCGCCGGACAGGTGCGCGCGGTGCGCCAAGCGTGGCAGGCCGCCGGGTTGGATCCGCGCACTCCCGGTGCCCTCGGCCTGCTGGAGGCACACGGCACCGCCACCCCGGCCGGTGACGCCGCCGAACTGGCCACGATCGCCGAGGTGTTCGGTGCCCCGGCTGACGGAGTGCCACCGGCGGTGATCGGCTCGGTGAAGTCAATGATCGGCCACGCCATGCCCGCCGCCGGGGTGGCCGGGCTGATCAAATCCGCGCTCGCGGTGTATCACGCCACGCTGCCCCCGACGTTGCACTGCACCGACCCCCATCCAGCGATGGTCACCACCCGATTCGCACCCATCGATGTTGCCCGGCCGTGGGAGAGCACGAGTGCCCAACCGATCCGCCGGGCCGGGGTGAACGCGTTTGGTTTCGGTGGGATCAACGCCCATGTGCTGGTCGAGCAGGCACCCGGCCAAACGGAGCCGGGCCGGGCGGGCGCAGCGCTGCCGACACGGCGCGCGACCGCGACCGAACGGGAGCGAGTGCTCAAGCTGGCCGCCGAGAGCCCGGCGCGGCTGGCCGAACTGCTGGACGTCGAGGACGCCGTGCTCATCCACGGCGGCGAGACCGGTCCGGACACGGGACCGGCCCGGTTGAGCATCGTGGCGCCCACCACAAAAAAACTGGCCATCGCCCGTAAGGCGGTGGCCAGGAAACGATCATGGCGGGGCCGAGGTGATGTCTGGTTCTCCACCACTGCACTGCTCGGCCCCGGCGGCGGGAAGCTCGCGTTCGTCTTCCCCGGTCTTGAAGCCGAGTTCGCCCCGTTGGTCGCTGGCGTCGCCGAGCACTTCGGGCTACCGGGACTCCCGGGCGGGGGACGCTCTCCGGTGGGCCATGTCGGTCGGCACGGTATCGCCGCGATGCGGCTGGGCCGTCTGCTGTACGACGCGCTGGGCCGGATGAACATCACCGCGGACGCGATCGCCGGGCACAGCATCGGCGAGTGGACCGGGATGGCCTGTGCGGGCTTCCTCCGGGCCACCGAGGTGGACCAGGCTCTCGCGGCGTTCAACCCAGACTCCCTGCAGGTCCCCGGGCTGGCCTTCGCGATGCTCGGTGCTCCGGCTGAGCGGGTGACCGACGCACTCGGGGCGTATTCGGATGTGGTGCTCTCGCACGACAACGCCCCGAACCAGTCAGTCGTGTGCGGTCCGGCCTCCTCCGTCGACGAGCTGGTCGGGATGTTCCGCCGCCGAGGGGTGCTGGGGCAGGTGCTGCCGTTCCGGTCCGGATTCCACACCCCGATGCTCGCGCCGCATCTGGACTCGATCCGAGCGGCGGTCGGGCACTTCACCCTGCGCCCGCCAGACATTCCGATGTGGTCGGCGACCACTGCCTCGCGGTACCCACGGGACGATGACGCCGTTCGTGAGCTGTTTATCCGGCACCTGCTCGCCCCGGTGCGGTTCCGGTCGATGATCGAGGCAATGTACGCCGCCGGCCACACTGCCTTCGTCCAGCTCGGTTGCGGCCAGCTTGGCTCGCTGATCAGCGACATCCTGCGGGGCAGCGAACACCTGGTGGTCACCGCGAGCTCGGAGCACCATGGCGGTCTCGCACAGCTGCGCAGGGTGGCCGCTGCACTGTGGACCGACGGGTTGGGGACCGACGGGTTGGGGACCGACGGCGGGTCTGTCCGTGGTCCGGGTCCGTCCGCCTCGTCGCAGGTATCGAGACCGGCTATTCGACTCGATCTCGGTGCTGCGCTGGTGTCTCTGCCGGTGGCGCACCGGCACGAGCTGGTCCGGCACGGCATAGTCGCCGCTGAGCCGGTCGGAGGCAGCGACATTCACGGTATCTCCGGCCTCGCCGCCGAGTTGACAGACGTGCTGCGAGACACTGTGGACTCCACCGCTGCAGTGCTCGCCCTGCGCGGCACCGGTGGTGCCGCCAGTTGGCCGGACCGCTCACCCCGCGCCGCCACGCCACCGGCCGCATCGGTGACCGGTGAGTTCACCGGAATGCTCCGGGTGTCCACCACCACTATGCCTTACCTACTCGATCACTGCTTTTTCCCGCAACCTCCCAGCTGGCCGGACGAGGGCGATCGCTACCCGGTAGTTCCGGGAACCACCGTGATCGTTCAGCTCTGTGACGTCGCCGAGCGGGCGCTGCCCGGCGCCGTCGCGGTCGCGGTGCACGATGTCGCGTTGCACCGCTGGCTGGGTGCCTCACCTCCGGTGGACGTCATGGTGTCGGCGACGCCGGTGGATCAGGGGATGCTCGCGATGTCGGTGGGCCAGTACGCCACGGCCACGGTCGAGCTGGCGAAGGGCTATCCGGGGCCGGCCCCCGCCGCTTGGTCGTTCGACCCGGCAGGCGAGAGCGCCCCGACCCTGACCGCGGCCGAGCTGTACAGCGAGCGGTGGATGTTCCACGGCCCGGCGTTTCAGGGCGTCGCCGAGATCACTGCGATCGGGCGGGCGCACGTTCGGGGTGTGCTGAGCACTCCCGCGGCGCCGGGCGGGCTGCTGGACAGCGTAGGTCAGCTGCTCGGTTACTGGATCATGGCAACGTATCAGCAGCGCACCCTCGTCTTTCCGGTCGGAATACGGACGATCCGGTTCTTCGGACCACCCCCCGCCCTCGGCGTCAGGCTGGACTGTGCGATCCGGATCTCCTCACTGGAGGACACCGCCCTCAAGGCGGACATGCAACTGGTCGCCTCCGGGCAGGTCTGGGCGCAGATCACCGGATGGGTCGACCGGCGTTTCGACAACGATCCACTGACCAGGCTCGTCGAGCGCGCTCCGGAGCGGAACACCCTGTCCCGGCGGCAACCGGGCAGTTGGGAGCTGGTCTTCGAGCGATGGCCCGATCTCGCTTCCCGGGAGCTGATGCTGCGCAGCCAGACCGGCAGCGCCGAACGTGCCGACTACGAGCGTTGCCCGCCTTCGGCCAAACGTCAGTGGATGCTCGGGCGGATCGCAGTGAAGGATGCGGTGCGCAGGTGGCTGTGGGAGCACGGCGCAGGTCCACTTTTCCCCGCCGAGATCAGTGTCGGCAACGATGCCACCGGGCGGCCGACCGTGAGCGGACAGTACGGCCGGAGCCTGCCCGAGTTGTCCGTCTCGCTGGCCCACAGCGCCGAAGCCGGCGTGGCGATCGTCCGGCCGCGCATCGACTGTGCCGGTGTCGGCATCGATATCGAGGCGGTCGGCGAGCGAGCCGATGCAGCGGGGCTGGTCGCGATGGACGCGGCCGAGCGGGAGCTGCTCCACCAGGTGTCCACGTACTCCAGGGAGCCGGAGACGGTGTGGTTCACCAGGTTCTGGGCGGCCAAGGAAGCGGTGGCCAAGGCCGAGGGTACCGGCCTGGCGTACCGGCCGCGGGCATTCTCGGTGCGCCGCGCCGGGCGGGACGAACTGCTGGTCGACGCCCCCGGCGGTGTCTACCACGTGCAAGCCAGGCAGGTCAGCAACCCACCGGAGCTACCGGCACGGGACTACGTGGTCGCCTGGACGGTCAAGGCGAGCAGCGAAGGAGCCACCCGGACATGAGTAATGAGGCAATCCGACCGCGCGGGACCGACGAGCAGGAGGTGCTCGCGGAGGTGTGCGAGATGCTCAACGTGGTGCTCGACGACGTCGGTGGCGCCGATATGGAGATCGGCATGGACACCGAGTTCGTCGCTGATCTGGACCTGGAGAGCATCGATCTGGTCGCGCTGTCGGTCCAGTTACAAGAACACTACGGCGAACGGGTGAACTTCGCCGAGTTCATGGCGGGCTTCGAGGTCGATGAGCTCATCGAGCTGAGGGTGGGCCAGCTCGTGACCTACATCACCCGCTCATTCGCGGACTCGGGGAAGGGTTGACCCGATGTCCCTGATCCTGGCGAACGGGATCACCCACCACGTGCAGCGGTTGGCCGCGAAGGGGCACCCGGGGGACGAGCCCCCGCCAACGGTGGTGCTGGTACACGGCCTGCTCACCGACAGCCTCGCCAGCTACTACTTCACCCTCGGCCCGCTGCTCGCCTCAGCCGGCTTCGAGGTGATCATGTACGACCTGCGGGGTCACGGCCGCAGCACCCGGCCAGGCAGCGGTTACCGACTCGCCGACTTTCTCGCCGACCTCGACACCCTGCTCGACGCGCTGGGCACGCACGCCCCGGTGCATCTGGTCGGCAACTCCTTCGGGGGGACGATCGCCTTTGGTTACGCCGAGCGCCGGCCCGAGCGGATCGTCTCCATCGCAGTCATCGAGTCCACCCCCGCCACCCCGGCCTGGGCGGCCCAGATGGCCGCCACCTTGGCTCGTTACCGGGAGCAGTTCCCGCGGTCGGAGGTCCTCGCCTGGATCAGCGACCACCACGGCGCGCACGCCGCCCGGTTGTGCCAGAGCGCGGGCCGGTTGCTGCAGTCGAGTTCGATCGCCGACGAGGTCCCGGCCGGCGAGGTGCTGTCCGACGCCCGGGTCAGCGCCATGGCAGTGCCGATCATGGCCATCTACGGCGGTGACGCCGAACTGGTCGGGCAGGCGGAGTGGTTGGCGTCGCTGCTGCCGTCGTGCACCAGTGTCGTGGTTCCGGGGCAGGGGCATTGGGTGCTGGTCAACCACACCGCGCTGGTCGGTGAGCTGATCCTCGAATGGCTGCGTCGGCACAGCGGTCTGACAGCGCCGGTCGACGGCGAGCCGTCGCCCTCCATTGCGGAGTCGCTGGTTGCGGAGCCGCTGGTCGAGAGGCACCCGGGGTGAGCCGGTTCCTGTTCGTGGTGCCGCCACTGGTCGGCCACATCAATCCCACCGTCGGGGTGGCCGCTGCGCTACGTGCCCGGGGCCACCAGGTAGCCTGGGCTGGCATCCCGGAGTATGTTGCCCGGCTCGTCGGTCCCGATGCGAGGGTGTACGGCTGTGCCGGTCGCCAACCGGGTGAGGGCGAGGAGGTTCGGTCGCCGAACTTACGGGGCCTGGCCGCCTTGACGTTTCTCTGGGAGCGGTTCCTGATTCCACTCGCCGATGCCATGGCTCCCGGTGTGCTGACCGCGATTGAGCGGTTCCGCCCCGACGTACTGGTGGCCGACCAGCAGGCGCTGGCCGGTGGGCTGGTCGCCGAGCGACTGGCGATGCCGTGGGCCACATCGGCGAGCACGTCAGCGGAATTCGTCGGCGCGTTGGCCGGGGTACCGAAAGTGCAGACCTGGCTGAGCAGCCTGCTGGCCGGGCTGCGGCAGCGAATCGGTGACCCTGCCAACCCGGTAGACCCGCGGTTCTCGCCGCACTTGGTGCTGGCGTTCACCAGCGCGGAACTTGTCGGGCCGGACCTCGAGGCCGGCCCGCAGGTACGTTTCGTCGGGCCGGCGCTGCAT
>JALZDU010000033.1 GCA_030862405.1 Actinomycetota bacterium
GAACTTTGTCGAGAACATCGGGCAGGCCACTGCGGAGGTACAGCGGCGGATGGTGTGGCACTGCTTCATGGCCGAGGACGAGCTGGGCCAGCGGGTCGGGGACGGGCTGGGCATCAGCGCTGACGACGTCCGCGATCTGCCGCCGCTGCCGACCCAGCAGCTGTCGGAGGCGGAGCAGCAGCGGCTGGAGAACCTGGGCAAGAACGGCCCACGGGACGTCACCGGTAAGACCATGACGCATTGCGTGCCGAACAAGCACGTGGTCGTCGCGACGTAGCGAACGCGACACGGGGGTGGAACCGAATCTCTTCGGTCCCACCCCCGCCGCGTCATGTCAGTCAGGTGACCGCTGGTCCGGCCTTGTCACTGCCGGACATCCTTCTCAGGAACTCGTGACATCTGGCGGCCCGTTCCGAGTCCTGCTTCATCACCTCTCGGAAGAAGTCCGCGATGTCGGTCAGGCCGGCGTTGTCCGCGTCGCGGACATACTGGCCGTAGTCGTGCCCTGCCTTGAGCGAGTGGTATTGCACCGAGACCAAGTCGAACGTCACGTCGTCGAAGCCGGTTTCGCCGGTTGCCATAGGTCCTCCCAAGTATGCGTCGAGTGCTGCCCACTGCAGACTTACCCGATCAGCCCGCAACTACACCGGTGGCGGTCATCTGCTGCCTAAATGACGACGTTGACCAGGCGACCGGGGACGACGATGACTTTGCGCGGCTTGGCCCCATCCAGCAGTTCGACGACCCTGGGTTCGGTCAGTGCGGCGTGACGCACGTCGTCCAGCGTTGCCGAGGCCGGCACGGTGACCCGGGCCCGAACCTTGCCGTTGACCTGGATCGGATACTCGACGGTGTCCGCAACCAGGTAGCGCTCGTCGACCTCGGGGAAAGGCCCGTGAGCCAGCGAGTCCTCGTGACCGAGCCGTTCCCATAGCTCCTCGGCGATGTGCGGGCACACCGGCGCGAGCAGCAATATGAGCGGCTCGGCGACCTGGCGTGGCGTGGCGGCATGCCCGCCGTAAACCTTGGTGACGTGGTTGTTCAGCTCGATGAGCTTGGCAACCGCGGTATTGAGGCGCAGGTTTGCGTAGTCCTCGCTGACCCCCGCGATCGCCTTGTGCACCGCCTTGAGCGTGAGTTCGTCCGGGGTTTCGCAGCTCACATGTAGCTCGCCGGTGTTCTCGTCGACCAGGTTGCGCCAGACCCGCTGCAGGAACCGGTGCAGCCCGACGACGTCCTTGGTCGCCCACGGCCGGGACGCATCCAGCGGTCCCATGGACATCTCATAGGCGCGGAAGGTGTCGGCGCCGTAGGCCTCGCACATCTCGTCCGGGGTCACCACGTTGCGCAGGCTCTTGCCCATCTTCCCGTACTCGCGGGTGACCGGTTCGCCGTTGTAGAGGCAACGCCCGTCCGACTCGACGACCTCCTCAGCGGGGACGTAACGTCCGCGCGCGTCGGTGTAGGCGTAGGCCTGGATGTAACCCTGGTTGAACAGCCGGCGGTAGGGCTCCTCGGAGCTGACGTGTCCCAGGTCGTGCAGCACCTTGTGCCAGAACCGGGCGTAGAGCAGGTGCAGTACCGCGTGCTCGACGCCGCCGACGTACAGGTCCAGGCCGCCGGGGTCGTCGCCGCCGTGCAGCGCCGGACGCGGGCCCATCCAGTAGCACTCGTTGAGCGGATCACATATCGCGTCGTCGTTGTGCGGATCGATGTAGCGCAGCTGGTAGCAGCAGGATCCGGCCCACTGCGGCATCACGTTGGTGTCACGGACGTAGCGCCTCGGGCCGTCACCCAAGTCCAGCTCCACCTCGACCCAGTCGCGGGCCTTGGCAAGCGGCGGGGCCGGCTCGGTGTTCGGGTCGTCGGGATCGAAGGTGGTCGGGGAGTAGTCCACCACGTCCGGCAGCTCGACCGGCAAGAATCGCTCCGGCAGCGGGATCGGGTGGTGCAGGTCGGGTTCGCCGTCCTCGCCGACGGCGTAGACGATCGGGAACGGCTCACCCCAGTACCGTTGCCGGGCGAACAGCCAGTCGCGCAGCTTGTACTGCACGGTGCCCTCGCCGTAGCCGCGCTCGCTGAGCCATTCGATGATCGCCTTGCTGGCCTCGTCGACGGCCAGGCCGTCCAGGCTCACGTCGTCGTTGGCGGAGTTCACCGCGGCGCCGGTACCGACGTAGGCGGCTTGCTCGATGTCACCACCCGCGATCACCTCGACGATCGGCAGGCCAAACTCGCGCGCGAACTCCCAGTCACGCTGATCGTGCCCGGGAACCGCCATGATCGCGCCAGTGCCGTAGCCCATCAATACGTAGTCGGCGACGAAGACAGGAATCTGCTGACCATTGACGGGATTCGTGGCATAGGCCCCGGTGAACACACCGGTCTTCTCGCGGCTCTCCTGGCGCTCCAGATCGCTGCGCCGCGACACAGTGTGCCGGTAGGCCGCGACCGCCTCAACGGGGGTGGCCGCGCCAGCCGTCCACCGTGGATCTGTGCCCGACTCCCAGGTCTTGGCGGTGATCGCCGAGACCAGCGGGTGTTCGGGAGCCAGCACCATGTAGGTCGCTCCGAACAGCGTGTCGGGGCGGGTGGTGAACACCTCGATGCCGGCCTGTCCGCCGATCGCGGTCTGCACCGGGAACCGGACCCGGGCGCCGTGCGAGCGCCCGATCCAGTTGCGCTGCATGGTCTTGATCTTGTCCGGCCAGTTCAGCCGGTCCAGGTCGTCGAGCAGCCGATCGGCGTAGGCGGTGATCCGCATCATCCATTGCCGAAGGTTGCGTCGGAACACCGGGAAGTTGCCGCGGTCGCTGCGACCGTCGGCGGTGACCTCCTCGTTGGCCAGCACGGTGCCCAACCCCGGGCACCAGTTCACCGGCGCCTCGGACAGGTAGACCAGCCGGTGCGAGTCGATGATCTCCCGCTGCTCGGTGGGTGCCAGCTCCGACCAGTTGCGACCGTCCGGGGTGGACCGGGTGCCGTGGGCGTACTCGGCTTGCAACTCGGCGATCGGGCGGGCTTTGTGCGCCTCGGTGTCGTACCACGCGTTGTAGATCTGCAGGAATATCCACTGGGTCCAGCGGTAGTACTCGACGTCGGTGGTCGCGACCCGGCGGCGCTCGTCATGGCCCAGCCCCAGCCGGCGGATCTGGGCCAGGTAGCGTTTGATGTTGGCCTCGGTGGTGGTGCGTGGGTGGGTGCCGGTCTCGGCCGCGTACTGCTCAGCGGGCAACCCGAACGCGTCGAAGCCCATGGTGTGCAGCACGTTGCGCCCGGTCATCCGGTGGTAGCGGGCGAAGACGTCGGTGCCGATGAAGCCCAGCGGGTGCCCGACGTGCAGCCCGGATCCCGACGGGTAGGGGAACATGTCCTGGACGAATAGCTTGTCCTCGGGCACTGGGTGGCCGTCAGGAGGGCTCAGCGCGCCGACCGGGTTGGGGGCATAGAAGGTTTCCCGCTGCGCCCAGCGACGCTGCCAGCGACGTTCGATCTCGCCGGCCAGCGCCGCGGTGTAGCGGTGCGGCGGGACGTCGCCCCCGTCAGTGCTGTTCATGATCGTCCTTCCGGGCCCGGCTTTGGTCGTGTGATACCCCCAGGAAACAGCGAAGCCCCCCAGGCGCTGAGGCCGTGAGGGGTCGCCGCGCTGACTTGTCCGCTGGTCAGCGCGGCCTGGGAAGGAGCAGGCGAGCCGTGCTCACGGCATCCACCATAGCGGGTCGCTGGAGGGGAGTTCCGCCGCCGGTATTCTGAGGGCCGTGTCCGTGTCCGCGCTACTCGGTGTGGTGCTGCTGGCCGCTGGCGGCGGGCTGGTCACCGTTGGTCTGCTCGGCTGGCGGCAACGGCTGCCGCGTAACCGGTTCGCCGGCGTCCGCACCCCAGCGACGCTGCGCTCAGACGCCGCCTTCGTTGCCGCCAACCGGGTGGCCGCTCCGCCGGTTTTCGCGGCCGGCGCGGTCTGTGCGGCTGGAGGCGTGCTTGCTTTCGGGACGGGTGGCCCGGCGCTCGCGGTGATCGTCGGGGTAGCTGGGGCCGGCACCGTCGGGCTACTGCTCGCTGGTGGGTTGCTGGGTCACCGGCTGGCCGCCGCCATGCCACCGCCGACGGCCGGTTGCGCCGGCTGCACCTGCAGTGGCGGCAGCTGCGCCGCGAGGTGACGCGACACCGGGTGCTGGGCTGGCGTCAGTGCAGGCAAAACTCGTTGCCCTCCGGGTCTGCCATGAGCAGCCACCATCCGGTCGGCTCGCTGAACTCACGCAGCAGGGTGGCACCCCGCGCGGTCAGCTGTTCGCACCGTGCCCAGGCAGCAGCTTTGCGTTCGGCGCTGCCGAGGGCGACGCCGGGTGCGACATCGACATCGAGATGCACCCGGTTCTTCACTGTCTTGGTTTCAGGCACCTTCTGGAACAGGATGCGCGGTTTCACGCGTTCCGGGTCGACCACAGCGGCGAGCAGATCGGGCGGTACCCCGACCTGGTCGGCGAACTGCTCCCACGAGTCGAAACCCGGCGGCGGTGGCTGCATGACATAGCCCAGCGCTGCCGCCCAGAACTCGGCGAGTCTGCGCGGGTCGGTGCAATCGATGACCACCTGTATGTCGAGTGCGCCCATCCGGCTTCCTTCTGTGGTCGGCCAGTCGGATGACCGTACACAGCCGCGGGATGCTGGGGCCCGGTCAGGGCCGGACTCGGAACAGGTCACCCGGCTGACAGCTCAGCGCCTCGCACAGCGCGGTCAGGGTGGAGAAACGGATCGCCCGAGCCCGGTTGTTCTTTAATACCGACAGGTTCACCACGGTCACTCCGACCCGGCGAGCCAGCTCGGCGACGGTCATCCCACGCTCGTCCAGCAACGCATCGAGCCGGCACTCGATCCGGTGGCCAGGCTCCACAAGGGCTCCTTCAGCCACTTACACAAGCCCTTCGGTGTCTTCGGCGAGCTTGCGGCCGCGTCGGAACGCCTCGGCCGCGGCGAGCACGACCAGTGCTAGGAGCACGGCGGTGAACCCGAGGCTGTCGCCATGGTCGACTCCGGGTGGCAGGATGAGGTCGCGGGAAAGCTCGAGGTGTGCGAGCACTTCCCGACCGCCCCACCAGCTCAGCCACGGCGCCACCGCGCCGCCGAGAAAGACCAGTCCGGCCACCCGGACCAGCCGGCTGGCGTTGCGCCGGGTGAACGGCTCACCACGCTCGATCGTCAGCAGTATCCGGCGCAGGTACAACGCTCCCGCGACCCAGGCCAGCTGCGCCACAAGCGCACCCGCCCCGGCGAACAGCCTCAGCCCGAGCGGCAGCTGCGGCGTCACCAGCTCGGCCGCGCCGCCGTAGCCGGTGCCCGAGCTCAGTGTCGCGCCGGGCGGCACCGGTAGCTGGGCCAGGGCGGTGCGAAACACGTCCGCGGGCACCCGCACACCCATCTCGACTCCCGGTCCACGAAGCATGTCAACGAACTGGCCACCGGCTATCAACAGGCCGAACACCGCCGCCAGTAGCAGCACCCCGCTCACTACGGACATGGTCCCGTTCCGCAGTAAAGAGCGTTCTCGGCGCCCGCGCACCTTGGCATTCTCCACTCTCGACGCTCCTATCGATATTCGATACCATCGAATAACGATAAGGGCTGCTGGCGGGTGAGGCAAGCGCGGTCCTAAGTCGTTACCAGCCCCAGGTGCCGGGTTCGCCCTTGAAGGGACCGACGACGTCGGGGGTGATCCAACCGCCGTAGAACTCGCCCGGCTGCGGTGTGACTGGCTGGCCATCCAGGGTCACCTCGTCCAACCGGCCGACGTAGACCGCAACCCGGTCGGTGAGCTGCGGGTAGCGCAGGTCTGGCTGCGGATACCACCAACCGACCTCGTACAGCGGGGCGGCACCGGGCACCTCGAGGTTGATGTAGGACGCCTCGCCCTTCCACTCACACATCGTCAGGCGCGGCGCCGCGAGCAGCGGTACCCGGAACTCCGCCCGCGGCAGGTAGTACGTCGGCGGGTGCGACGTCTCCAAAACCCGCACCACGTCATCAGTGTCGAGTACCAGCGTGCCACCGTGCACGATCCGAACGCGGCGGCGCACCCGCTCGGCACGGGGCGGGCGTGGGTAGTCCCAGACCGACTCCTGGCCCGGACCGGGTTGCTGGCGAGCCACGCCATCAGGAAGCCGCGCAGGCTGGCACGACCGCGAGAACCAGCCTGCGGACGACCCGGTGCGCGCCATCAGTTCAGCACCGGGTCGAGGGGGTAGGTGGCCAGCAGCGCCAGCGGCATGCCTTGGCGGCGTAGCGCGCGGCCCCACAGATCGGTGCCCGGCGGGGCGAGCACATCGTCGGGCAGTGCGGGAACCACGACCCAGTCACCGCGCTCCATCTCCGCAGCAAGCTGGCCTTGGTCCCAGCCGGCGTATCCGGCGAACACTCGCAGCCCGCGCAGTCGGGGCGCCACCAGGTCGGGATCGGCATCGAGGCTGACCAGGGCCAGCGATCCCCGTACTTTGATCACGCCCGTAGTGTGTGCGGCGTCCAGTCCGGCGGGCAGTGCGGCCACGCACAGCGCCGCGCGCTGTTCCATGGGACCACCGACATACAGCGCCTGGGGCACCGTGGCGTGCGGGCCCCACAACGGCAGCACTTCGCGAACCGGCACATCACTGGGCCGGTTGAGCACGACACCCAGCGTGCCTGAGACCCGGTGGTCGATGACCAGCACGACGGTGCGACAAAAATTGGGATCTCGCAGCGCGGGAGCCGCGACCAGCGCCGAGCCCGGTTCCACCTCGTCCACCTCGACATCGTCTCGCACATTGCGCCGGTGCTGCCAAGTGCTGGACATACTTGATTGGGTGCACACTCGAGATTTTCCTGACGCCACACCTACATGACACCGCTAACCTGCGTGCTCGTGATGTCGTCCCAAGCCGTTGCCCTCGACAGCCGGCCCGACCGATTAGGAGTTCGGCGATTGCTGGGCACCCGCGGGTTCGGCCGGCTGCTGAGCTCCCGATTCGCCGCGCAGTGGGGCGACGGGGTCTTCCAGGCCGGATTGGGTGGCGCCGTGCTGTTCAACCCGGAGCGCCAAGCCGACCCGCTCGCCGTAGCGGCCGGGCTCGCCGTGCTGCTGCTGCCGTACTCCCTGGTGGGACCGTTCGCTGGGGCACTACTGGACCGCTGGGACCGTCGCCGGGTCCTGGTCATCGCGAACTTGCTGCGCGTCGTGCCGATTGTGCTGGTGGCCCTGGCGGTCGGGGCTGGGGTGGCCGGTGCGCCGCTGTACCTCGGAGCGCTCCTGGTCACCGGCGTGAGCCGGTTCGTGCTGGCGGGGCTGTCCGCGGGATTGCCCCATGTGGTGCCACGCAGGCATCTGGTAGAGGCCAATGCGCTGGCCGCCACCGTCGGCGCGGCAATCGCTGTCTTCGGCGGGATCTGCGCGGTCGGGCTGCGCGCCCTGACCGGATCGGGCAACACCGGATCAGCCTGGGTGACGGCGGCTGCGGTGATGGGCTCGCTGGTCGCTGCCGCGACCACCGCTCGGCTGCGCCGCGGCCAACTCGGACCGGACTCCACCGACGAGCCCAGCGATACAGCCCGCGCGATAGCCAGAGGGTTGCGCGACGGCCTGACCGCGGCCGCCCGGGTACCCAGCGTCGCCGCTGGCCTGGTGGCATTGGCCGCACACCGGCTCTCATTCGGCATCATGACCCTGGTATCGCTGCTGCTCTACCGCAACTCCTTCACCTCCGACGGGCTACTTCGGGCCGGACTGGCCGGGGTCTTCCAGCTGCTGGTGGCCGGGGCGGTCGGGTTGCTACTCGCCGCGGTGCTCACCCCGCTGCTGGTGGCCAGGTTCGGCCGGGGCCGCACGGTCCGAGGCGCGCTGCTGGCCGCCGGGTTACTGATCGTCACGCTGGGCCTACCGATGATCATGCCCACGATGCTGCTGGCAGCGTTCGCCCTGTCCGCGGCCGGGCAAGTGGTGAAACTGAGCCTGGACGCCACGGTGCAAAGCGACGTCGGAGACGCGGTGCGCGGGCGGGTCTTTGCGCTCTATGACGCGGTCTTCAACGTGGGCTACGTGCTGGCGGTCGCGCTGGCCGCGACTATCGTGCCGACCGACGGCCGCGCCCCCCAGCTGCTGCTGCTCGCCGCCGCCGCGTACCTCCTCGCCGCCGCGGTGTACCGCCTCATCGACCGCGGCTCGACTTCTGCGCATTCAGCGGGCTCAGCGGGGTTATCGGACACCTCATAGCCCCGCTGAGCCTGCTGAATGCGGAAAGTTCAGAGCGGCCAGGAGAGGGATTTGGAGGACGGCCCAGGGGCTGATCGCCCAGGGGGCGACCGTTGCAAGAGCCACCACATCGGGCCAGGGGGCCCACCGGTACTCGAGCACCTCGGCCGGGTTGGGCTGCGGCGATCCGTGGATGCTGGCCACCAGAACCGGGCAGATCTCGTTCTCCACGACGCCGTCGGATGCCACTGCCCGGTACCGGAAATCAGGCAGCGCGATCTCCGAGCGCACCATCTGCACGCCCAACTCCTCGCGCAGTCGCCGCGCTGCCGCCTGTGCGGAGGATTCATCAGGCAGCGGGTGCCCGCAGCAGGTGTTGGTCCACACTCCCGGCCAGGTCCGCTTGCTGGTGGCACGGCGGGTCATCAGCAGCCGGCCGGAACCGTCGAAGACATAGCAGGAGAACGCCAGATGCAGCGGCGTCGTGGCGTGATGGACCTGCGACTTGGGCAGCTGTCCGGTGGGACGGCGATCCTCGTCGAGCAGGACGACCGGAGCGTCGTCAGG